>JAUQXU010000428.1 GCA_030837935.1 Candidatus Brocadia sp. | reverse complement strand
GTAACACTTCAAAATCCTTAAAGTTTCGAGAAATAATGCCAAAGATTACTGAATATGAATCTATCGTAGGCCCCAGCACCATTGAAGAATTGAGATTATTGGCAGGCAAACTTCAGGGGAAACTTATCCAAAACATTAACTCCACTGCTGTTGGTGGCGGTGTAGCCGAGATTCTCAATCGTATGGTGCCTCTATTTCAGGAATTGGGAGTAGACACCCGATGGGACTTTATCAAGGGCGGAGAGGATTTTTTTAACGTCACCAAACAATTCCATAATGCCCTGCACGGTAAATCAGAAGAGATCTCTCCGCAGATGTTTGAAATCTTCATGGAAACAAGCCAGCGGAATATTGACGAGGTAAAGACCTATGGAGACGTCGTGTTCATCCATGACCCACAGCCCATCGCCCTGATTAAGAAAAAGACCTCCCTGCCTGACAGCAAATGGATTTGGCGATGCCATATCGATGTATCAGCGCCCCATAAGCAGGTATGGGGCTTTTTGACCCCATTTATCCGTCAATATGATGCTGCTGTCTTTTCTGTTCCAAATTTTTCACAGCTCTTACCTATCAGGCAATTTCTGATAACACCTTCCATCGACCCTTTAAGTGACAAAAACAAGGACTTGCCGCCGGAGACACTCGATAAAGTCTTGGAAAAATATCATATTCCTCAAGACAAGCCTATTATTACTCAAATTTCACGGTTTGACTATTTAAAGGATCCTATCGGCGTTATTGAGGCGTATCGTTTGGTAAAAAAGCGTATTGATTGTCAACTCATCATTGCCGGCGGGACGGCCACAGATGACCCGGAATCGACCAGTGTCTATGCGGAGACAAAGGAAGCGGCTGGCAATGACTCCGACATACACATCCTCCCTATCCCTTCCGGCAGCGACATTGAGATCAATGCGCTCCAGAGGGCATCTGACGTCATTATTCAAAAATCACTTCGTGAAGGATTTGGACTCACCGTAACCGAGGCGTTGTGGAAGGCAAAGCCGGTTGTCGCATCCGGCACGGGGGGTATTCCGTTGCAGGTCATACACAAATATAGCGGCCTCTTGTGTCATAGTGTTGCCGGAGCTGCTTTCGCTATTAAACAATTATTAAACAGTACGGAATACGCCAAAAGACTTGGTGAGAACGGTCGGGAACATGTAAGGCAGAACTTCCTTCTTACCCGCCACTTAAAAGACTACATGCTCTTATTTCTGTGCATGTACCATCCGGAAGATATTGTTTACTTATAGAATCAATCTTTCTATGTTAAATATTATCTTTCTCCTTGGTAAATAAGACGCATACGAAGCATCTTACGAAAGGATGTGCAGTAAACTTTCTGTCGAAATTATGACGGCTCATGTTGACTTTTTTATTGACTCTAAACGTTTTATTTCATATAAAGAGACGGTCAAAATGGAGTTTTTTATATTGACGATATTTTATTTGCACTATAGTAATAGATTAAATAACTTAATTAAAAAAATAAGACATTACGAAAAGGCAAACCCTGAGCGATCCGGGGGCGCAAAGTAAAGGGTCTCGCTAAGCTGTTTAAGCTGTTTTAACGGTTTTTTGGAAGATAGCCTTACTGCCGAAGATGCTTAAATGTATATCTTTGCAGTAAGGCTTTTTTGTTTTTTGCCGTGCTTTTTATCCTAGATTTGTTTAACTTTTTGTTATGGCACATCCACGTATAAATCCTTTGCCGGAACTTAGAAATTTGTTTGAGCCTATTATCATGAAACAAAGAATTGCAGAGCAGATAAGAAAATAGATAAAAATTTTGCAGGAGAGAAGAGATGGGAAAGTTTGTTTTCTGGTACAGAATTTCTTTGAGCCTCCTGGTCGTAGGGTTTTTCCACGCTTCAAGAATCTATGGACAAGAGCATCTGAAAAAGAAAATGGTAGCAAGTGAAGAGGTTACCCTAGGGCAAGTTCTACAGGGAGAGGAATCAGGAGGATTGAAAGAATGTCCGGTGGGAAGAAGTGCAAAATTAGAAGAAAAGGGAATTCCCATACAACCCGTAAATCAGCCCAGGAACATAGGCGTGCTTGTTCTTGCACACGGAGTACATCGCATGCACGGAGAACAGGTACATGAAGAGCGCAATTCGGAGATACTTCCCGTGTGGAATGCTTCTGTCCTGGAAGTGGTAAAGCCACTCACTGATAAGTATCCGCTGGAAGTTGCCTTTGGTATGGCCGATCCTGATACCATACAGGAAGCTGTTCATGAATTGGAAGAAAAGGGCGTTTCTGAAGTGATCGTGGTACCGCTCTTCATATCCTCTCACAGCCCGATCATAGGTAATTCCCGTTACATCCTGAGCCTTCAGGAGAAATTACCCGAAACTACCACGGTTAAATCCTTACCAAGGATAGAGAGTAAGATAAAGTTTCATATGACAGGTGCTCTGGATGATAGCATCCTTGTAGCTGAAATCCTTCTGGAAAGGGCTATGGAGCTTAGCAAGAATCCCGCTAATGAAACAGTTATTCTGGTCGGGCACGGGCCCAATGATGAAAAGGAAAACAGACTCTGGTTGGCTGATATGGAGAAGCTTGCTTCCTTTGTGCGTGAGAAGGGATACTTTAAGGAAGTTGAGGTTGCGACATGGAGGAGTGATGCCCCTAAAGAGATTAAAGAGAGAGCCATTCGTGAACTGAGGACAATGGTAGAGATGAGCGGTAAGGATGGAAAGGTCATTGTGATCCCGCACTTGCTCGCCATGGGTGGAGTGGAAAGTGAAATTGTAGAGGCATTGAAAGGACTTGCCTACGCCTTCAATGGCAAAACCCTATTGCCCCATAGCAATATAACCAGGTGGGTAGAAATGCAGGTAGAAGAAGAATTGAAAGAATCCACGGGGAAACAAAGATGAAAGAAAGCCATTGTGGTGAATTAAAATCCATTGATTATCCCATTCATTAACTTTGGTAAAGCAGGAGGATGATTTTTCATTAAGAAATATGGCTTTGCAATTAGTTGAGCTTAAACTTTAGATAACTTGCAATAATTAAAGAAGAGGGGAAAAAAATGAAATTAAATAATTTGTTAATAATAGCGTTAGTAATAAGTTTTCTTTTTGTAGGATGTGAAAGAGTAAAAAAGTTGGTTGCGAAAAAAGAGATACCTGAAATTACCCTGCAAGAAGAGTTAAATCCCGAAAAAATGGCCAGGGAACTCTGGAAGAAAATACAGGAGGAAAAATACAGGGTCAACTGGAAGATGTGGCCAGGAAAAGAAGCGTTTTATATAGGAGGCAGTGAACCACATGGGGCATTATTAACTACGTACGTAAATGAATCCGCCTTAAAGACAGTTATTGATAAAAGGGAACAGATGCCATCCGGGGCGATAATTATTAAAGAAAATTACATGCCTGATAAGACCCTTGACTCTATCACGATGATGCACAAAATAGAGGGTTTTAATTCTATGGTAAATGACTGGTTCTGGGCTAAATTTCAACCAGATGGCAAGATCGCAACTGCTGAAAAAGATGGTCAGACTCTGATCTTGGCGGGTAAAGTTTCAACCTGTATTGAATGCCATGGCAGACAGAGTGCTAATGACTATATTTTTACAAGCCCTTTGAAGAAAGAAGTGTCAGAAGCTGTAAAAGTAGAAAAGGAAATATCCGATGTCGAAAAAATGGCCAATGAACTCTGGAATAAGATGCAGAGTGAAAATTACCATGAAAACTGGAAGATGTGGCCAGGCAAGGAGGCATGTTACGAAGGAACGGAACCACATGGGGCTTTCCTAACTACGTATGTGAATGCATCCGCCCACGAGGCAATTGTGCAAAAAAAGGAAAAGATGCCTCCCGGTGCGATAATTATTAAAGAAAACTTCCTGCCTGATAAAAACATTGCCTCAATAACCCTGATGCATAAGATAGAAGGTTTTGCTCCTGATGTTTTTGACTGGTTTTGGGTTAAATTTGCACCAGGCGGTAAAGTCATGACGGAGGAAAAAGATGGCGAGACGGTAACGTTAGCCGGTAAAGTTGCTGGCTGCATAGAATGTCATGGGAAACAAACGAGTAATGACTATATTCTTACAGGTCCTTTGAAGATAAAGCACACGTATTAATCCCATATTCACTTTTAACACAAATAACAGGGTTGTTTGTGTTTTCGCTTTATATACTTTTGGCAAAGTAGCTATGTTGCGAATCTCTATTTAGCAGTGTCGACTATTAATTTTACTCATTCTGGCACTCATCGGAAAAGAGAAAAACAAACTGTGGCTCAGAAACGTGCATGTAGAGAAAAAATATCCGTAAATCTCAGGAGGCACGTAAAAGGAATGCCAAGAAGAGATAAAACGTTTTAAAAAAAGGAGGAAAAATATGTCAAAATGGAAATGTCGTGTGTGTGAATATATATACGACCCTGAAAAGGGCGATCCGGATAACGGTGTTAAGCCCGGAACGGCCTTTGAGAATTTACCCGAAGGTTGGGTATGTCCATCTTGTGGTGCAAGCAAAGACTCATTTGATAAGATCGGTTAAAGATATATTTAATTCCGGAACTAAACCTCCCGCTATCAGGTGAGAACGGCAAACAGGGGGAAACCTTTGAAACAACCAAGAATTATCTAATACAGAAAAGAATTGAAACTATTTCTCGTGTTTATCAAAAGGCAAGAGTAGTTAGAATTATCCATATTAGTCAAAAGGGAGAAGACTTTGTTTTTCACGATCTGGATTATCAGCGGCATTATTGCCGGCTGGCTTACGGGACTGGTGGTAAAAGGACGAGGCTATGGCCTTATTGGCTTCCTGGCTATTGGGGCATTGGGCGGTATAATTGGAGGCTGGATATTCAGGATGTTTTGGCTACTATCGACCAATTGGATTGGAAATATCTTTGCGGCTATAATTGGGGGGATAATATTGATCGCGATTGTTCGCACCATACGTCGATGAAGGTGCTATGGTTGTCATACGGAAAACAAACTGATTAAAAAGGAGGAATACTAATGTATCTTGCAATCTGGATTATGTGTGGCATTCTTGCCGGCTGGCTTACAGGACTTGTGGTAAAAGGGCAAGGCTTCGGCCTTATTGGTGACTTGATTGTTGGACTATTGGGTGGCATAGTTGGAGGCTGGTTATTCGGGTTGTTCGGTCTCTATGCTACCAGTTTGATCGGGAATATTATTGTGGCGGTGGTTGGAGGCATTGTATTAGTTGCGATTGTTCGCGTCCTACGCCGGGCATAGGAAAGTATTTCTCCGTACATGAAGTTTTAATAATCAATTTATAGTGACGGCTATACATCTCCTGAAATTATACCGGCGAGATTTGGAATTAACAGGTTGTCCGAGAATGTAATTACAGAACCAGACCTATACTATATATTGACAATACAGTACGATAACAACAAGACGTAGCATGGTTTCTGGTGGCCGATTGAGTTCTCGGACAGCCTGTCAGTGTGTGACCTTATTCTCGCTGGTTTATTGCGAATTATAAGCATTCGTCATAGTGGCGGATGATGATGAGGGAGTCCCAAAAAACCAAATACGAGACAGATAATAAAGGCAACGACAAATATGAAGAAAAGAAACTTCGCAACGGTTGCAGTTGCAACAGCAATTCCGGTAAAACCAAACAGTGCCGCAATGACCGAAACGATAAAGAAGACTATGGCCCAATATAGCATTTGCAACTCCTTTCAAAAAAATTGTTAAACAAAAAAGAAAGATTATTTGAAAGTTTTTTTATTCGATGAGAAATTATCCGCCCGATGCTACGTTTTCTCTTGGCTTTTTTCCCTTAGGTGACTCCTATACCTTTTCTTCGGTGGCCTTTGCCCTTTCCTCATGAGACATATCCGCCAATCGTTTGACTTCATGCACATCGAGGCCTATTCCTTCAGCTACACGACGGCCGTACTCCGGATCTGCCTTATAGAACAAGGCGGTTTGTCGCAATTGTATGCGTTTCTGTGCTTTACCCAGGTGATTCACGATGTTGCCGATGAGGTGCTCCCGGTCTTCGTCTGACATGACTTTGCGGTAGAGGGAACCAGACTGCACAAAGTCGTCATTGGGATGTCCGAATGGATAACGACCGGCTTGACCGGAAAGTTCAAAAGGAGGCTCGCCTGCCGTTGGGTCAGGCCTTGGTCCGCCAAAGCTGTTGGGCCAGTAGTTTGGTCCGCTACCCCCGTTAGCGTCAACACGCATGAACCCATCACGCTGGTAACTGTTTTCGTGAGCATTTTTGGGCGCGTTGACTGGAATCAGGTGATAATTAGGACCCAGTCTATGAAGGTGCGTATCATGGTAAGAAAAAACCCTGGCTTGCAGCATCTTGTCCGGTGAAATGGCGATGCCAGGTACTACGTTTCCCGGGCAAAAAGCCGACTGCTCCACTTCTGCAAAATAATTGACAGGGTTACGGTTCAGAATCAACTTTCCAATTTTGATGGGTGGAACCTCTCCATGTGGCCATACTTTGGTGATGTCAAAGATATCCCAGGGGAAATCCCTGGCCTTCTCCGGTGTCAGAATCTGCATCTCAAGAGTCCAGGAAGGATATTCGCCCCGTTCGATAGCATTATGCAGATCACGAGTGGCGTGATCAGGATCTTCGCCGCAGAGTTCCTTTGCTTCCTTTTGGGGCAGGTTCTTGATACCCTGATCCGTTTTGAAATGGTACTTTACCCAGAAATACTCTCCCTTATCATTGTACCATTTGAAGGTGTGACTACTATGGCCGTTCATGTGCCGAAAGGTGGCCGGTGTTCCCCTGTCGGAGAAAAGGATTGTAACCTGATGAATGGATTCGGGTGTCAGCGATAAAAAGTCCCAAAATATGTCCGGATCAGGTAGGTTGGTTGCCGGGTGCCGTTTCTGGGTATGGACGAGGTCTGGGAACTTGATTGGATCGCGAATAAAGAATACCGGTGTATTGTTCCCTACCAAATCATAATTGCCTTCCTCCGTGTAAAATTTGACTGCAAAACCACGTGGATCTCGTGCAGCATCAGCCGAACCCCGCTCACCGCCAACGGTGGAAAGTCGAGCAAAGACTTCAGTACGCTTGCCCACTTTTGACAGAAACTTAGCTTTGGTGTATCTGGTCACATCAGCGGTAACCTCAAAATAGCCGTACGCCCCCGCTCCTTTTGCATGCACCACTCGTTCGGGAATGCGCTCACGGTCGAAGTGGGCCAATTTCTCCAGCAAGTGAACATCCTGCATAAGCACTGGTCCACGTTCACCAGCTGTGAGGCTGTTCTGATCGTTAGCCACAGGAATTCCAAAAGCTGTAGTTAGCTTTCTTTTTTCTTCTTTCATTGCCAACCTTCTTTCTTAAAAGCCAAGAGCATAACAAAATCAAACAATTATCATAATTCAGCATAATAAACAACGTATAGAATACTTTAGCTATATATCGTTGAGTTTTCAACAGCATTCTGACGATTTTGTCTGACACCTTTTTTATCATACAATAATATGCCCACTTATTCTTACGACCACGAACGGCGCGCATGAATTTTTTAACTGACTTTTGTCATCATTTTTGGAGGAAGTAAAAAACCATGAAAAGCGTGCTTGTTCTTGTAATGGTTATTGCTATGATAGGTTGTGCAAGTACCAGGACTCGGGAGAGTACAGGAGAGTATGTTGATGATGCTTTATATTACTTCTAAAGCAAAAGATGCTTTTGCCGCTGAACCAACTGTTAGTGTATTTGACGTCGAGGTTGAGACCTTTAAGGGAATGGTTCAGCTACGAGGTACTACGGATACCTTAGAACAAGCTCAAAGGGCGGGCGAGATTGCGTTTTGGCGATAAAGGTGTTAAATCTATCCAGAATGCATTGCCCTAAAATAAGGGTTTTTTAAAGTTATTTAACCCCATCACTATATCTTACGGGACGTCAGGAGAGCAAATTAGCTAATTACATTTTGCGTACCCTATGGTCAGGTGGCAGAAATACTGCGTCTTTCCCTTTTTAACATTTTTGTTTTTTTCTTGACATAATTAAGAATATTCAGCTATAAGTATTACCATAACTAATTGCTTTTTAAAAGCAAAGTTAATGTAATAAAATAAAGGTGTACGATAAAGGCAAACCTTGAGTAATCAGGGGACGCAAAGTAAAGGGTCTTTTAAGCATACACGGAAGTAGGTTATAAGACAACTTACTGCACCGGATAAAAGACAGCCTTACTGCCGAAATATTTTGATAAGTATTTTGCAGTAAGGCTTTTTTTGTCTCTATTGACTGAAGGAGTTGTAAATGGATGACTTGTATTATTAAAGAAAGATGGAAACGGAAAAAGAAGCATCTAATGAGATGAAGTATAAATCGGGAGTTCGGGTTAAATTTCTTAATATGAGGAGGGGAATAAAATGTTAAAGAAGTTTGGTTACAGTCTGGTTGTTATGGGTGCGTTGATGTTGGGTGTCGGAGTAAACACGGTATTTGTCGGCTGTAAGGCAGTTGCGAAAGAAAAGAAGTGTGAGATATGCGGACATTTACCATCAAAGCCAGAGGCGGATTGTAAGTGCGATTGTCATCACAGACACAAATAAAACCCTTTAATATCTTCGTATACGAAACAACTTACTACTTAAAAATATTTGGTTCTTTCGTAAAAAAGTTGAAGTCTGGTAAACTAAGCCATAAAAGTAGAGTAATAATAGGGAAGTAAAGAGTTGCATCGAATTTCGACCGTATGTAATATGGTTTTGTTAGAGAACAGGATCATATTACAAGGGG
>JAUQXU010000427.1 GCA_030837935.1 Candidatus Brocadia sp. | reverse complement strand
CAACAGGATTCACATCACAAATATAAAAAAACAGAGGTTTAAATTTAGTCTAAAACCAATACCACCATGCATCAGTCTCATCAAAGAATATATTATGTTGATTTAGTTAACCCGGTAAGCTATATTTACGAAATCCTTTATGTTACATTGAATGCTCTCCCATCCCGTGATCTGGGTGAACTATGCTGAGAACGGGAAAATTCAATTCTGAAGCTGATTACTGAAAAAAAGAAATCATTAACAAAAAATATATAATAAATGAAAAAAATTCTTTTCATATTCTCATTGCTTTTAGTGATTGCCTCTCCTGCTCTAACTGGCGATTTTTACTGGAATGACATAACAGGTACAAATCTAACTCTCCCCGGAGAAAGAAGGTCAAACCCCGTTTCTTACCGGAGATACGAGCTGAATTATGCACCTTTCAGGCTTATGTTACAGACTGCACCGCACGAAGATAATGTTAAGCTGCGGAATTCATCATTTATAATTTCTTTACCAATGCCTGAAGGTAATATGCAGAGATTCCGCATTGTTGAGTACAGAATGATGGAGACACCCCTTGAGCAGAAATTCCCGGGGGTAAAAACTTTTTATGGTGCAGGAATTGATAATCCTCTGGCATCTATCAGGCTTGACTTTACAGGAAGCGGATTTCATGCCATGATATTTACCGGAACTGAAAATGGAACTGTATTCATAGATCCCGCAACAACGGAAACCGCACAATATTACACAGTATATTATAAAAAGGATTGCACCAGAGAGGCCGGTTTTGACTGCAAGTTTGATGAACAGCCTGAGAAGAACAAACAAATGAACTATGCATTTGATTCACAAGGCGATCAGTTAAGGACTTACAGACTTGCTCTTGCATGCACCGGTGAATATGCAGCCAGATTCGGCGGAACAACACAAAATGTACATAATGAAATGATAACTGCAATGAACAGGATAAATGGTGTGTATGAAAAGGATGTATCTGTAAGGATGGTAATTATTGCCAATAATGATCTTTTAATTTACCTTAACGGAGCAACCGACCCCTTTTCGAATAACAATGGTTTTGCAATGCTTCAGGAAAACATCAACAATACAAATGCTGTGATAGGGTTTGCCAATTACGACGTCGGGCATGTGTTCAGTACAGGCGGCGGCGGAGTAGCATTTCTCGGGGTCATCTGCGGCCCTAATAAGGCGGGCGGAGTGACAGGACTGCCGAACCCGATAGGTGATCCGTTCTACATAGATTATGTTGCCCACGAAATGGGGCACCAGTTCGGCGGAAACCATACATTCAACTCTCAGCAGGGCGGATGCGGCGGCGGAAACAGAGCTCCTTCTGCTGCTTTTGAGCCGGGAAGCGCCTCAACTATTATGGGCTACGCCGGGCTTTGCGGAAGTGATAACCTTCAGAACAACAGTGATGCTTATTTCCATATTCACAGCATTATCGAAATCAGGAGCCATGTTGAATTCGGAACAGGGAATAACTGCCCTGCGGTTACTTCCACGGGCAATGGTGACCCTACTGTTACAGTGCCTGCAGGAAATTTTTACATTCCCAAATCGACTCCATTTTCATTAACAGGTTCAGCAACCGATCCGAACAGCGACCCGCTTTTTTATTGCTGGGAACAATATAATCTTGGGCCTGCCGGCACATGGAACAATCCAACCGGAAACGCACCAATATTCCGGTCATTCACTTCCACAGCAAGCGGAACCAGGTTGTTTCCTAAGCTTTCCAGCCTGCTGAACAATACCGTTAACGTTGGTGAAATATTGCCTTCGTACGAAAGGCTGCTTACATTCAGGCTTACTGCCAGAGATAACAAACCCGGCGGCGGTGGCCTTGCAAGCGATGTAGTGTTCTTTACGGTTGATGGAATTTCAGGACCGTTCCTTGTAACCTTCCCAAACACAAACGTTACGATTGGCGGAGAGCAGACAATTACATGGGATGCTGCCGGAACAACCGCATCACCTGTT
>JAUQXU010000426.1 GCA_030837935.1 Candidatus Brocadia sp. | reverse complement strand
TATATCCGATAAGTTTCGAAAGGAGTTACCATATGAGTCGGTTGAAAAGAGTTAATGCGTTGTTGATATTATTCCTCTTGGGAATATTTTGTTTGTATGGCTGTAGCTATCAGGAAGGTGCCTTTGTACACGAAAAGTCACCATACTACCATGGTCATGTTGAAGATGAGCCAGGAGCAAAACATGAACGTATGCATCAACAGGGAGAACAAAAGGTAACTTACGAAAAAGGAGAACTTAACAGAGTATCTTCCATAAGCAGTAAAGGATACGGCGTCATATCCATAGAAAAGAACGCACCTGCTGAAATCCAGGTTGGTAAATTGTTTAGTTATACTATTAAAATCGCCAATCTCACCGGCAGCAGTGTAAAGGATGTTGAGATAACCGAGACTTTTTCTCATAAATATAAGCTCAGCGGCTCTCTTCCGAAGGTGGGAAAGGAGACAGGAGAGGGTACAGCAAAATGGTTTATAGGAGATTTAAACCCTAATGAAACAAAAACAATACGGATTACTGGCATACCCCTGGAGACCGGAGATATGCCATTTTGTACAGACGTCAAATACAATTTGCCACCACTCTGTCTTATAACAAATGTTGTGGAGCCGAAATTGGCTCTTAGCAAGCGGGCGCCGACTGAGGTTTTGCTTTGTGATACGATACCCATAACCCTTGTGGTAAGTAACACAGGCACGGGGGTTGCTCAAAATATTCAGGTGAGAGAGTCTCTGCCTCCAGGTATGAAAACGCTGGATGGCAAGAGTAATATAGTCCAGGAAATTGGCATGTTAAAAGCGGGAGAGTCACGAGAGATTGCTTTTACAGCCAAGGCCGACAGAACCGGCGAGTTTAATAATACCGCAACTCTGGTAGCAGAAGGCGGCCTGCAAGCTGAATCCAATACAACGACAACCTTTGTAAAACAGCCCGTGCTTACGATTACAAAAACGGGTCCTAAAAAGAGTTATACAGGACGCAACATTACCTATCATATCGTTGTAACCAATAAGGGTAACGGTCCTGCGGCATCAACAATACTTGAGGATGTAATACCGGTAAATGCATCATTTGTGAATGCTGGTCAAGGTGGTGTGTTGTCGGGCAGCACGATTACATGGAATTTGGGAACTTTACAGCCGCGTGATTCCAGGAAGGTCAGTGTGACTTTAAAGGATAACGGTCTTGGTGAAGTAAGAAACACTGCGACTGTTAAGGCTACGTGTGCTAATCCAGTATCTGCGTCTGTCACAACCAATGTGCTCGGGATTGCGGCTATTTTACTGGAAGTAATTGACTTAACAGACCCCATAGAGATTGGTGACAATGAGACATACGAGATTGCCGTGACAAACCAAGGCTCTGACTACAGCACAAACATTAAGATCACCTGCACACTCGAAGATACGATGCAATATGTATCATTCTCTGGCCCAACAAGGGGAATATCAGATGGCAAGACAGTGATCTTTGATTCTTTAGCAAGTCTTGCACCAAAGGCAAAAACGACATGGAAGGTCGTCGTTAAGGCATTAAGTCCTGGGGATGTTCGTTTCAAGGTCGAAATGATCGAGGATTGTCTGAATAGACCTGTTGAAGAAACTGAAGCAACAAACTTCTATAAATAGTCTTATCATTATTCAGGTTGAAAAAGTTTAGAAAATCAACTGAATACAGACGATGTTTCTTTCCGGCATAGTGAGCAGATTATGGCTTGACATAAATTACTTTAATTAGCTATAATTTGTATCAGTTAAAGTTTTCATTTAATTAATACAATAAACCATAATCGAAGGAGGGAGTTTTTGGAGAATGTTTTAAATAAAGAAATTAAGGAGATCATTGACGCATGTCCGGAAGTAGGTCGCATTCTCGATGAATACGGTATCGGTTGTGTTCCCTGTTCTGTCGGAAGCTGCCTTTTAAAGGACGTTGTCGGGATTCACAATCTCGACCCTGAACAGGAGGCCACCTTGATGTACAGGATAGAAAAGGCTATTTATCCTGGTAGGAATGTTCCAAAGCCTGTGGTAGATAAGACAAAAAAATCAGCCCCGAAAAAAATCAGTTATTCACCACCGGTTAAAAAGCTTGTAGAGGAGCATGTGTTGATCAAACGGCTCCTGGCTTTGATTCCAACTATCGTCGATTATATCGAAGGCAGTATCAAGGTGGATAAGGAACTGATCCTGAAGTGTGTTGATTTTATTCGCACGTATGCTGATAAATACCATCACATGAAAGAAGAAGATATTCTCTTTAAATACGTCGATGAAAAGGCGGAGGTTATCCAGGTCATGTATAAAGACCACGACACGGGAAGAGCACATATCAGGCAGGTTGTTGAAGGTGCCGAAAGAGGGAATAAAGCCCAAATTAAGGAACATCTTTTTGGTTACCGAGATTTACTAACGCAACATATCAAAAAAGAAGATGAAATTCTTTATCCATGGATTGACCGTCAGTTATCTACGGCACAAGTCGGAGAAATGTTCCGCAAATGTAATGAAGCAGACGCATCGGTAGGCGACGAACTACCAAGAAAGTACGAAAGGTTTATTGTTGAATTAGAAGAAAAATTTTTACAGGAGGTTGCAAAATGAGTGGATGTCCAGGGTCAAGAACAATCGATTTTAGTGAAAAGACAAATCAAGAGGGAAGCGAAACAGGAAAACGCCCTTCTCAGTTAAGACAGTGGCCGATACAGATGCACTTGGTTTCTCCGCAGGCGCCCTATTTTCAGGGTAAGGATATATTACTTGCTGCAGATTGTTCGGCTTTTGCACTTGGTGATTTTCATAAAGATTACCTGAAAGGAAAGAGCATTGGAATCGCCTGTCCAAAGCTTGATGCGGATCAAGAAGTTTATATCGAAAAGATTAAGTCATTGATCGACGATGCAAAGATAAATACCTTGACCGTTATGATCATGCAAGTACCATGCTGTTTTGGATTGGCACAAATCGCAAAAGAAGGAGCAGAAAAGGCTTCTCGCAAGATCCCGGTCAAACAGGTCGTTGTTGGACTGGAAGGCAATATACTGTCCGAAGAGTGGATTTAAAACTCTGCAGATGGCCTAAAACAACCAAAAAATCCCTGGGGGAGAGTCAGAAACCCCCAGGGATTTTTTTATCTTACCTATGCCGTCCATGAAGAAGCAATTTTAACTTTTTTCTTTCCTGTAATGCAATTGTTTAGAACAAACGGTTCCCCTTTCCTTTACATTCCAAAAAATATATAACGTTGTGCCCGCGAGCTTTCTCCGCGTTTCAAATCTATAACCAACTCAGCGCCTTTACCCAGGAACTCATAGACTAATTTCCCCCCGTGTTCTTCCGAGTGTCTATTGAACAGAA
>JAUQXU010000425.1 GCA_030837935.1 Candidatus Brocadia sp. | reverse complement strand
ATCTAAAACATCTTCTGGGGTAACCTCTCCTACAATCTCGCCAAGGATATCTACTGCTGTACGCAAGTCTAATGCAATGAATTCGTGACTTTCGTTGTTCCTTGCCAGTTCCATGGCTTGCTGAATGGACTGAAGGAACCGATGAATCGCGTCTTTTTGGTGCACATTCAGTACAGGAAGAACCGCTGATGTGTTTATCCTGCCTCCCCGGACTATCTCTACCAGCATTCTTTTCAGTCTTTCCAATCCCTCGCCAGCCAGCGCAGACGTATGCACCAGGGGATATTTTTTAAGCTCTGCCGGCAAATCGCACCGGGAACACTCTTTCTGGAGATCCGATTTGTTGATGATAACGATCATGTTGTCAGTCAGTTCGTCCCGTTTCATTTGTATGAATTGTTCGTTCAAATCAGCGCTACCATCAAAAACAAGCAATATCACCTGCGCCCTTTTCACGGCAGATTGTGCTTTTTCCATTGCCTTTGTTATAACAGCGCCTTGTGTGTCATCCACCCCTGCCATATCCGTCAATTTAAAACGAATTCCTCCTGTTTCCAGGATGCCGGTAACAACATCACGCGTTGTTCCTGGTATCCCGCTAACAAGAGACCTTTTCTTTCCCAGGAGGGCATTGATCAGGCTCGATTTCCCGACATTAGGCCTACCATACAAAACGGTGTCAATTCCTTCCGGAGAAACCTTGCCGGTTTCCGATTGGCTTATAAGATGAGAAATGCCTGCCTTCATTGCTTCCAACCGACACACAATTTCTGTCGTGGATATCAGCTCTATGTCCTGATCAGAAAAATCAATAGCTGCCTCTATTTGTGCGCAGAGGGAAACTGCTTCGTCTTGTATGCGCCTGATCTGCAACGAAACGTCCCCTGCCAGTTGCTCAACTGCGGCCTTTAATTCAAGGTCTGTCTGTGCACGGATAATGCGCATGGTAGCCTCAGCTTGAGTGAGGTCTATTCGTCCGTGCAAAAAAGCACGTTTTGTAAATTCTCCGGGCTGTGAAAACCGAATGCTTTTTCCCGTTTGAATCCCCCGTGATAAAATGGCGTCTAAAACCATTTCTACTAACGGCGGGGAGCCAATGGTGTGAATTTCCACCACGTCCTCTTTTGTGTAAGAACAGGGTTTTTTCATAATATACAAAAGTACGGGAATATCGACACATTCCCGGGGGGAATGAATGTATCCCTTTACGGAGTTGTACGTAAGAACAACCTCTAAATCGATATTTATGGATGGAATAAAAAGGCTTTTAACACATGAGATGGCTTCAGTACCGCTAATCTTGATGATTGCATCAAGCGACTTTCCCGCCGGCGTGGAAATTGCGACAATAGTATCCTGAATTCCGGGGTACATAAAAGAATAGAAGGTTATTAGTATTTTATCTTCTTGATAGTTTTTCGGATTATTATACCCTCAATAATACTAAATAGTGTGCTCGTTGTCCAGTAAACCGTAAGCCCGGAGGGCATATGATATAATATGAATGCAAACATGATAGGCATAAACGACATCATCTTTTGTTGCGCCTGTGCCTGCGGGTCTGCAGCAGGGGCCTTTGGTGTAACCTTCATTTGAGCAAAAGAAGCGCCTGTCATGATTAACGGTAAGATATTGAGGGCATTCCCGAGAAAGGGAATGCTAAAGGGAAGCAATAACAAGGTGTCCGGCCTTGAAAGATCGTTGATCCAAAACATGAAGGGTGCTTGCCTCATTTCAAAAGATAACTGCAAGGTGCGGAAGAGCGCAAAAAACACAGGGAGTTGTAATACCATGGGCAGACAGCCGCTCATGGGATTAGCCCCGTATTTTTTAAATAGCAGCATCTGCTCCTTTCCCATTCTTTGTTTATCATGCTTATACTTTTCCTTGAGTTGATTAATCATCGGCTGCAGTTGCTGCATTCTAAACATGGAGACCTGGCTTTTCCTGGTGAGAGGGAAAAGGATTGCCTTGATAATGATGGTTAACACGATAATAGAAATACCATAGTTGGGAATTACCCGATGGACAGCATTTAAAAAGGCCAAAAGTACCTTGCTGATCGATGTGA
>JAUQXU010000424.1 GCA_030837935.1 Candidatus Brocadia sp. | reverse complement strand
ATTTCGGCTCTCAACAGGAATTAATAAGTAAGGACAAAAAAGAAAGGCAGGTATAATGTATGAAGGAAATGGATTATGTCATTTGGAAAGAAGGTAAATATTATGTTTCGCAATGTCTCAATGTTAATGTATCTTCTTTTGGAGACACTATAGATGAAGCAGTAAATAACTTGAAAGAAGCTGTTGAATTGTATTTTGAAGGATAGGATTGGAAGAATTCGAAACTATTTCTAAAAATTGACAGGAAATTTTTACGGCCATTACTCTATGTTCAGGATAATGAAATGATTGAAGAGAACAAAGAAAAGATTTTGATCCTTGACTTCGGCTCTCAATATGCCCAACTGATTGCACGTCGGGTGAGAGAAAATAACGTCTACAGCAAGATCGTCTCGCACAAGATTACCGCGGCAGAGATAAAAAAGAACAAACCAAAAGGGATTATACTCAGCGGAGGTCCTGCCAGCGTATACGTAAAAAATGCCCCCCGGTGTGACGAGGAAATAGCGACCCTGGGAATACCCATATTAGGCATCTGCTATGGGATGCAACTGGGATGTCAGATGCTTGGTGCCACGGTGAGACCTACGCCTGCTCGTGAATATGGCAGGACAGCCTGTACGGTTAATAGCGAAAGTAAGTTATTCAAATCATTGGACAAAAATGTCACCGTATGGATGAGTCATGGTGATCAGGTGGTTGAATTACCTGCAGAATTTCAGTCTCTAGCGTTTACCAGAAATTGCCCCTTTGCAGCCGTAATGCACAAAGAGAAGGTATTCTACGGTGTGCAGTTCCATCCTGAGGTTACCCACACACCACAGGGAAGTCAGATGATCCGCAATTTTCTCTATGAAATTTGTGGTTGCACCGGTGACTGGAAGATGCATTCCTATATAGAAAAATCTATAGATGACATCCGTAGGCAGGTTGGAAACGCACGAGTAGTATGCGGACTGTCGGGTGGCGTTGATTCCGCCGTGACAGCAGCACTTATCCATAAAGCCATTGGCAACCACTTGTCCTGTATTTTTGTCGATAACGGACTTTTGAGGAACTACGAGGCTGATGAGGTTATTACAACGTTTAAAGACACCTTCACGGTAGATCTGCACGCCATCGATGCGCGAGATCGTTTTTTAGATAAATTAAAAGGCGTAACCGACCCTGAAAAAAAACGGAAGATCATTGGACACGAATTCATTGAGATTTTCAAGGAAGAGGCAAAGAAGATATCTCAGGCAAAATTCCTGGCACAGGGCACTCTTTATCCTGATGTCATTGAAAGCATCCCCGCACACGGAGGCCCAACAGTTACTATTAAAAGTCATCACAACGTGGGTGGGCTACCGGCAGAGTTGGGATTTGAACTGGTAGAACCTCTGCGATTTTTATTTAAAGACGAGGTGCGTAAAATGGGAGAGGAACTTGGATTGCCAGAAGAATTAGTCTGGCGTCACCCCTTCCCCGGACCAGGGCTTGCCATCCGGATTATTGGCGAGGTGACAAAGCCCCGACTGGAAATACTTCGCAATGCCGACAGGATTGTTATCGAAGAAATACGCAAGGCAAGTCTTTATCGCTCCATTGCACAGTGCTTTGCCGTACTTTTACCACTAAGTACCGTGGGGGTAATGGGAGACGAAAGGAGTTACGAAAACGTCATCGCCATCCGAGCCGTAGAAACAACCGACTTTATGACGGCAGACTGGTGCCGCATACCGCATGAGATTCTGGAAATCATTTCTAACCGGATTATTAACGAGGTCAAAGGTGTCAATCGTGTGGTTTATGATATTAGTACCAAACCGCCGAGCACTATTGAATGGGAGTAGGCGCTATGATTTTTGTTTTTGAAACTTTTTGAGGATAAAAAGTTCTTTGATTTGTATCGAAATACTTAATTGAGATTTTACCCTGAGAGTTTAATCTTTTAAAACATTTTACGAGGAATACATATTATCATGAAATGTCCACATTGTCTGGAGTCATTTCACGATTTCTACGAGGTAATACCCGTTGGTAACGATGCAAGTGGTGATTGGGGTGTCATTAGCAGAAAGTGTCCATCATGTGAAAGAGTGGTTCTTGTCTTGGGGAGTGGTAAAATTGGTAGTATTGGAGGTCGGCACGTCTTAGAGTTTATCAAAGACGAGCGTCTTATTTATCCCAGAGCGCCAAGTCGTGTACCACTTTCGAAAGAAGTTCCTGATGAATTTGCAAGGGAATACAGAGAGGCTTGTACAGTTCTTGCTGATAGTCCAAAGGCAAGCGCGGCATTAAGCCGTCGATGTCTACAACGCCTGTTGCGGGGAAAAGCAGGTGTAAAGCCATCCAATCTTGCGGACGAAATCCAGGAAGTGATGGACAGTGGAACCTTGCCGCCATACATCGCAGAATCTATTGATGATGTTCGGAATATTGGCAACTTCGCAGCTCAGCCCATGAAGAGCGAAAGGACTGGTGAGATTGTAGATGTTGAGCCCGGTGAGGCAGACTGGAATCTCGATGTGCTGGAAGCATTATTTAATTTTTATTTTGTTCAACCAGCAATAATTAAAAAGAAGCGGGAAATCCTGAATCTCAAACTTAAGGAATTTGATAAAAAGAGTGCAAAAAAATGAGGATTTGATTAATAACGAAAACATGGTATAGTGTTTAGAATTAATTTTACCTGGCATTATAAATTATATCCGTCATATTCAGAAATCAGGAGGCAGAATAAGAACTGAAAAACTCTTCCTTTAAATCCTTTTTATTCCAGATTCCGAACTCTGACTTCGGGTTTTAACTTAATAGATTTCATGCTTTATTGATTTATTCATGGCAAACAAAACACGTATTTCTATCGTCCATGGTACAAGCTATAACCGGGAAAAGGGCGTTACGGCTATTGACCAAACCTTTAACCATTATGGTGGTAAAGCTGTTTTATTCTTTTTATTTTTATTCTTTGTATTACCGATGAATGCCTTTGCAGAAACTGACAGACTAAAAAATTTTCCAGAACAAGTAGCCATCGATGATATTATCCATATCCCAACAGGTCAAAAGATGCAAATTTCTCAGTTTAATCATTTCTTTGATTGTGCCCGCGTCCTTTATGTTGGAGAAACCCATGCCAATAAGGCATCACACCAGGTTCAATTGAAGATACTCAAGGCTTGTTATGAGAAATTTGGAAACACAATAGCTATTGGTATGGAGATGTTTACAAGGCCGTATCAACCTTTTTTAGACCAGTGGATTGCAGGGGAAATAGACGAACAGAAATTCCTGGAAGAGACACGATGGGATAAAGAGTGGGGCTACGATTATCTCTTGTATAAAGACATCCTGGATTTTGCCCGTGAAAAGAAAATCCCTATAATCGCTTTAAACGCACCAAAGGAATTGGTAAAAATGGTAAGTAAAAAAGGCTTAAAAGCTTTAACTGAGGAAGAGAAAAAACAATTGCCTGAAATTGACACAACCGATTTCTTTCATCGAGTATATCTGGAGAGAGCCATCCGGGAGCATATGGACCGTTCAGCCGATTTGGAAAAATATAACGATGTGCAATGTTTATGGGAAGAGTACATGGCCCAAACGATTGCAGATTACCTGGCATCCTGGGAGGGTAAAGACAAGAAGTTTCTGACGTTTGCCGGAAACGGTCATATAATATACGACTTTGGCATACCCAAGAGGGTATTTCGGCGTACCTTTTTGCCTTATTACACTATTTATCCAGCCGAGTTCCAGGGGAGTAAACCGACATCTGAACAAGACGCGTTTTTATTAAGTATTCCATTAGAACCAGCTGATTTTCTCTGGGTTATCTCCCCCGCAACGCAGGAAAAGAGGATATATTTGGGCGTTCAGCTTCAAAAAACAAGCGACAATCGACTGGTTATACAAGAAATAAGCCCGGAAAGTCCTGCCGAAAAGGCTGGATTCATGATAAGTGATATCATCCTCTCGATCGATGGGAAAATCGTGAAAAGTGTGCTGGAGCTGATTCATTATCTTCAAACAAAGCAGTTTGGGGATACCTGCATTGTGGATATTGAACGAGGCGGGAAGACAATTTCCTGTGAAGTTACTCTCTTTGAAATGGAACAGAAGTAAACTATGCAGACAAACCTATCACCACAATATAATCCCAAAGCAATTGAAGACAAGTGGTACCATTTTTGGGAGGAAAAAGGGGTTTTTCACAGTATCCCAGATACATCGAAGGAACCGTACACCATTGTTATTCCTCCTCCCAATGTTACCGGGGCGCTTCACATGGGGCATGCCCTGAATACTATTATTCAGGATATTTTAATTCGCTGGAGACGTATGCAGGGATACAATGCCCTCTGGATGCCTGGCACGGATCACGCCGGTATTGCCACCCAAAATGTGGTCGAAAGAGAACTGGGAACCAAACGTATCAAACGCGAACATTTGGGGCGGGAACGTTTTGTGGAAGAAGTCTGGAAATGGAAAAATCAATACGGTTCGACCATCATTAAACAATTGAAAAAATTGGGCAGCTCTTGCGATTGGGCACGGGAACGATTCACCATGGATGAGGGTCTTTCTGCGGCAGTAAAGGAAACCTTTGTGCGCCTTTTTGAACGCGGATTAATTTACAAGGATAAATACATAATTAATTGGTGCCCCCGATGCCGTACCGCACTGGCTGATGATGAGGTAGAACACGAGGAGCACGAAGGACACCTCTGGCATATAAAATATCCGTTCAAAGATGCCCCACATCTCTTTTTGGTAGTGGCTACAACTCGCCCAGAAACAATGCTGGGAGACGTTGCAGTAGCTGTTAACCCAAGGGATGAGCGTTATAAGGACATGATCGGAGAAATCCTCACACTCCCTATTGCAGGGCGAGAGTTATCCGTAATTGCTGATGAATTTGTCGATCCATCTTTTGGAACGGGTGCCGTGAAGGTTACCCCTGCCCATGACCCAAACGACTTTGAAATGGGTAAACGTCATAACCTGACTCCACTTGTTATTATGCAGGAAAATGGCGTTATGAATGAACTTGCCGGGAATTATGAAGGAATGGACCGATTTGAATGCAGGGATGCATTAGTAGAAGAATTAAAGTTAAAAAAATTTATTGAAATGGTCACTCCTCACAAGCATTCGGTAGGACATTGTTATCGGTGCCACACCGTTATTGAACCCTACATTTCCGACCAGTGGTTTGTCAAAATGCGCCCTCTTGCACATGCAGCTATCAAGGCTAGTCAAAAAAAATCAGTAAGTTTCTTCCCCGAACGTTGGGAAAAGATATATTTGAGCTGGCTGGAAAATGTGCGCGATTGGTGTATTTCCAGGCAAATTTGGTGGGGACACCGTATTCCCGCATGGTATTGCCAGGACTGCGGCGCAATTACCGTAGCGCGTACTATACCCACGAAGTGCTCAAAATGCAGCAGTACTACCCTGAAACAGGATGAGGATGTGCTCGATACATGGTTTAGTTCTGCCCTCTGGCCCTTCTCTACGATGGGTTGGCCTGAAGAAACACCGGAGTTACCATACTACTATCCAACATCTACGCTTGTCACTGATCGGGGAATCATCTATTTCTGGGTAGCACGGATGGTCATGATGGGACTCGAAATAATGCACCATGCTCCGTTCTCGAACGTCTATATCCACGGAACAATCCTTGATGAACAGGGCAGAAAAATGAGTAAATCACTGGGAAATGGCATTGACCCTCTCGTCATGATCGATCAATACGGTGCGGATGCCTTACGATTTTCGATTATTGTATTAACCACAGAAGGTCAGGATATAAAACTTTCGGAGAGCAGATTTGAAATGGGCCGTAACTTCACCAATAAATTGTGGAATGCGGCACGCTTCGTCCTGATGAATCTGACGGAGGAACACCCAAGCGAGATCAATCTTGAACCAGCGGATTACCAATTTGAGGACAAGTGGATACTGAGTCGATTAAGCACAACGATTAAGACAAGCACATTATACCTCGAGCAATTCAAGTTTAACGATGCTGCTATGAAGATCTATGATTTTACATGGCACTCCTTCTGCGATTGGTATCTTGAAATTGTAAAGGCACGACTGAACGAACCGCAGAGTCTTAAAGATAAAAAAGTTGCTCAAACTATCCTCGCACAGGTCTTGAGTCAGATATTACATTTACTCCATCC
>JAUQXU010000423.1 GCA_030837935.1 Candidatus Brocadia sp. | reverse complement strand
CTCAGCCTTTTCACTCATAAAGTTGCATAATTCAACTATGGGTTGAGAAGGACCCGTCCACTTCCAATCTGAATATAGGTAAAGTATCTTCATTTCGGTTAAAGCCCATTTATGATATTGATAAATTTTGGTATATTTGCTTTCAGTGAATAAGAAGATTCCACTGTTTTCTTCCCTTCCAGTCCTATACGTTCCCGAAGGGCCTTGTCCTTTATGAGAAGACCGATCTTTTCGATCCATTCCTGTGTGGAGGCTGCAAAGAAACCATTTCCTCCTTCTTTTATTATTTCAGTATGTACGCCAACCGGAGAGCAGACTGCAGGAATCCCCACAGAGAGATATTGGAGTAATTTGGTAGCGCATTTACCCTTTGTCCATTCGTGATCAGGCAAGGGCGCCAGACCAATATCAATATCCTGCAAATCTGAATTTTCATCTTCAAGCGCCCACATTTTTTTTATAACCGGCATCGTATTACAATTGAAAAAATCGTTACAAATAATCTTTAGTTCTGCAGATTTGTATTGGTTTGCTAAATGATCAAAGGCAGGGGTAAGCTCTTTTAAGAATGGCAGCGAAGATTTGCTCCCTATCCATCCAATCGTAACATTTTCTTTGCTTCTCCTATAATCCTTGATAGCGTATCTGCTTGTATCAATCGCTGTAGGTATGGTGATTATATTCTTATTATAAGGCAAGGCCTGTGATTTCAGGTATTGATTTCCGGCTATAACCTGGTCACTGTACCGTACCATCCTGGCAAATGTCCTTTGTCTTTTAAAAGACCGGCCACCGCCATCTACAGGACTTTTAAACATAATGGCATCATCGAAATCGTAGATAATCGAGATGTGTTTCCGTCTAAGATACCAGAGTTGCCAATGCCATAGCCGTTTCTTTTGAACAAATACTATGTGGTAATCTTTAAGCTCTGAAAATAGTTTCATCCACTTGATGAAAGAATCCGGGAAGAGCGCAACCTTTGCCTCTATTTGTGATTCTTTAAGATAAGGAATATATTGTAATACTCTATACCTGCTTGCCGGATGATCCCATCCTTGTATGAGAAAATAAACCTTTTCCATTTTTACAAATTGAACCCACAGATTTCACAAAATTATACAGATTCTTTTTTGAATACAAAAGCATGGTTTTCATTTAACAAACCTCAAAAGCGATCATTGTACCATATACTCCGATCAACTCGGAAAAATATGATTGTTTTACTGCCCACCAAATTGCCTGTGGAACGCCATGATTTGATGAAAAATCGTGGAATACAATGATTCCACCGTGTTTAAGAAATGGCAACCACGCTATGATATCATTTCTGGTTGCGTCTTCTGAATGGTCGCCATCGATAAATAAAAGGTCAATAGAATGGGCAGGTTCGCGAAAAGCTTTTGCAGCCGCCAGAGAGTCAGCGACAATCGCTTCAACCTGCGATGACAGGTTAAAATGGGCAATATTTTTGTCAAAACTTTCCTTGATGTTGTCTATTTTCAATCGATACATTCTTTCTTGATATCTCGTTCTGGCAGAAGGGTCGCTTGCCTCTCCCTTGAAGTTGTCAACAGCATATAATTTTGCCCCGTTGCCCTTTAACCCCCAGGCTAAGAGACAGGATGATTCACCAATCCAACTGCCAATCTCTACAATTTTTGCATTTGCCTGGAGATCATGGGATAAACGAAACAAAAAGGCACGTTCTGGTAATGAGGACGATTCTCTGCACAAGAAATGTTCCGAGATTCGATAAAAATCATTCCATGGATACTGAGGGAAAGCCGTTTTTATCTTATCAATAAATTTTTTAACTGATTTTTTCCACTGGTGTTTCTTGATACCCAATAATGTTTTTAGCCCCACAGTTCTTTCTCCAAATGGTTTTTAAGATATCAAACCTCTGTAATTTGTGTTTTTGGAACCCACACGTGCTTTCGTTGTATGCTTAAACGAACAATTGCCCGTAATATTTTCTTGTCTTCTTTCGTAAGATTTTTTATGCCTGCATACACCCGATAAAATCGTAATCTGTCGGTATACGTAATACAATGGGGAATAGATGCATTTAATTGGGATAAATTTTTCACCTTTTTTTTGACGGTTATTTTTTTATGAAAGGATACCCGATCCAGATCCAAATAAAAAACGTCCCAGGTATCCGGTAATTCCCTAATCATAATATTGTTTGCCTTTAGATCACGATGATATATGCCCGAGTCGTGTAGTTGCTTAAAAGACATTGCTAAACAGGAAATAAACCTCCGTTTTTTTCCGGAGGTAGCCTTATTGCAAAGATCACCGAAGTTTTTACTAACATATTTGTTGCACGGCAGACAAGCGGAAATATCTTCCATAATAATAAAACTCTTTTTGAGTATGCCAGTTCTTTTTTCCTCAAATAATGCAATGGGTTTGGAAGTCCGAAAGTTTGCGGCTATCAAACCATGAGCAGCAACCCATGCCCTTCGTGCAGGAGAACTCCAGAAGGAATAGAAAAATCTCTTCACTGCGGATGGATATCGGTATTCTTTGATGCATACACTTTTGATGCCTTCGTGAGATACAGGGATAAGCGTGATGCCTGTTTTTGCAGATGATTTTACAATAGTACCGGGCCGTTCCTTGAAAGAAAGCATATGTTTCTTGATCAAGGCAGCCAGTGTACTAACATCCCATTCATTTCGCATATTTACTGTGTAACTGGCATGGGTAGTAACCTTGAATACATTATTCGTTTTTAAACATTTTTTTGTTCTACTGTGCCAGAGTCTGTACTTGATCTTGTAAATTTCTTTCAAGACAGCCCTGCGAAAAATTTCCTTGTCTTTGGGAGACAACAGTTGTCTTGTATAATTATCTATCAAACCTGTTATTTCATCATTTGTACAGGTATCGGTAACAGAATAAAATAACCTCGATAGTTCCCGAATCCTTAACGATACCGGCGGTCGCTTTTTAAATACTGCACGTCCTACGTCCAGCAAATAAAATAACGCGGTATTATCCCGATCCACCAATATATTTTCAGCATGGAGTTCCCCATGAAAAATACCGTGATCATGCACTGTTTTAACATATGAAATAAGATTTTTGAGTAATGTAATTTTCTTTAATGAGTTTGCGGGAGATTGTTGGAACGAAAATAGTTCCTTTACCGTCGTACTATTTGGTATTGCCCTTGAAATTATATAACACTCTTTAAGCATTCCAAAGCGTCTCTTCTCTCCCACGGCGACAAGTTCTGCAGTGAGCAGGTTATTCCTCAGCAGTCTATGACCATAATTCCATTCCTTTTGTGCCTTTGATAGGGAAAATAGTGATTTAACACTTTCCAGCACATTTCTAACCGTATACAGTTTTATATAAAAAGACTCCTGGTTATGGGTATATCTCAATACCTTTTTATAATATCCACTACGGACGACCTCACAATTTTTATTTTCATGAATGGAATCAAATATTTCTTTTAAGGTATCAGATAATATACCCTTTACCGACCACCCAATGTTATTTCTGATATAATTGTTAATGCTTACCTGCATTGTAATGAATATCCAATACCTTCCGATAAATATCGAGTGTTTTTTCAATATTTGCCTCGAAGGAATACATTTCTGCTTTTTGTCTTGCAGCGGATCCTATTTGTTCCCTTTTTTCATTTTCCAGAAGTACATGAATATAATTTGCTATTTCTTCAGCATTGATAGGGTGGTTGATGACGAAACCCTCTTTCCCTTGTGTTATAATCTCAGATACCCCACTGGTTTTGCTGGCAATGACAGGAAGCCCTGATGCCATTGCCTCAAGGCAGGCGGTACCAAAGGCATCATACTCACTGGGGAAAACAAAAATGTCCCCCCCTGCATATATCTCATGGATATGTTTGGTTATACCAGCAAAGATCAGCTTATCGAGAATGCCTTTTTCTTTTGCAAGCCTTTGATATTCTTGAATATTCCCTTTTCCCACAACGAGCAATTTCACTTTTTGTGATTTCTCGACTAAGGGCAAGGCATCGATAACATGTTTTAGTCCTTTCCTCTTAAACCCGGAACCAACAAACAATAGAAGAACTTCATCTGGTACAATTCCGTATGTAGCCCTTACTTCGTCTCTGTATGTTAGTCTATTTTGGGGTGTAAATATATTTATATCTACACCGTTATAAATAATCTCTATGTCATTTGGAGATAATTTATAATGGTTTATAATTTCTTTCTTGCATTGTTTGGAAATGCAGGTGATTTGTTTATAACATTTCTTCTTAAAAATAATTTTTTCTAAAAGCAAAAGAGAAAAATGCCTTGGATTAAGGCATATGAGAATCTTGCCAAAAGGCGATTGCATCAAGGGATAGGTATGCACCATATAGTCCCAATGACATCCCCCGCCGACCCGGTAAATATCCTGAAACAATGTCTGCGTAAATCCATGAACGAGATCGAATTTTATTGCAGTTTTTTTAATAATCTTAGGGGCATTTACCGCAAAAGTCCAGTATTTTAATGGAGACCAGAAGGCAATGACCGGCACATGATGAATGGTTAATCTTGTATCACGGTCATGACCAAATCGATGGGCAAAGATATGCACTTCGTGACCTCGATCAAGGAGTTGTTTGGATAAGTTACATACATAACTTTCCACCCCACCTTTTTCCTTGATAAACTGATATACCACCAATGCAATCTTCATAATAAACAGGCGTCTTCAATCTCTATCTTGCTTGATATTTATTTGTTAATTCTTCTTTAGATTATTACCAGATTATTTCGTTCTTTTTGCGTTTATTATAATTAAGACGCTGTATATTTTCATAGTTCCATCCCAATATAGTCATACAGACTATTGATCACTCAGATGGAACTCTTATATCCAGATATGCGGAATATAAAGCCTCCCGGTCATTCCTCTTCCTTGCTGCATCGAGAATGCCTCGTACACTCTTTTCCACTTTTTCAAAATATACTAATTTACCATTTATATAGACACGAAGAGGCCTTCCTGTGTCTACAAACCCATCTTCTAAGTATAAACGTAGGGCCTTTATTCCATGGGTATTTAAGTAAATCTCGTTATTCTCCACCCGCACATCAGCCTCAACTATTGCTGTCTCCGCTGACCCTTCAGGCCTTATCAATTTACCAGAAATATCCCTGTAAACTCCAGGAACTTGCCCCACTAGTTCAGAGAATTCTGTTATTTCAATCCAGTACACCATCGAACATCTGGATGACTCTGTGGAAAATTTTATTTCCTTCGGATAGGGTATCCTCTTATTCACACGAAACCAGTCAAGAACCTTCCCTGCCTCTTCAGCCGGGAAACGGTGTTTTAGTTCCGGCAGTTCCTTATAAATAACATTATAATGAAGCCTTTCCAGTCTGGAACTTGCATCCCTTGCCGCCTCCACCGCAATAACAGTATCCTTTGCACCATGAATAATAAAGACAGGTACATTTTTCAAGTTTACCAGCAAAGAGGGTAGCGGACATTCACCGGCGATGGGAGCTATAGCAGCAAAAAGCCAGGGATAACGAATTCCCATATACCACACACCGTGACCGCCGCTTGAAAATCCTGTGAGATAGATACTATTGATATCTATATGATAATCCTGCTTAATCTTGTCAAGCACAGACAGTACCAATTTTTCTGGCTCTTCCTTCCACCAAAGTCCTGATCCATACGTGGGTGCTGCAAAAATAAATTCATCGTTATGTGTCGTTGCCTTTAACCATGCCATCACCTGTTCATAGCCATTTCCACCGACTCCATGCAATGCTAACACCATTGGCCATGGCCTATCTGGCGTATAAGAAGAGGGGATATAAATAAAGTATTCCCCCTTCTTTTTACCAACAGGGGCAAATTCCCTGTGCAAACCTGGCCGTTGGGGCATGTAGTCATCTGCAAGTTTTACCCATTCCTTAACCTTATTACAATCGACCTTTAACTTCTCCAGGTTCTCTAGTATGACTTCTCTTTCTGCCTCGTTATTGCTCTTAAAATATTCCTTTACCAGCAACTGGCCATTGGATTCTCTATCCTGTCCAAGGCAAAAACCAGAAGTTACCAGCAAGACAATCGGTAAAAAACCAGACAGATATTTATACATCATAACGTTTTTTGATTATAAGCTGACAATATCAGGAATGAATAAAAAAAAGGGTTTCCCAATATCTTAAAGATACTGAAAAACCCTTATGATAGAAACAAACACAAATTTTAGCAAATACCTTTTTAGCTTTAGCCGATATGAAAAAACGCTGTCAACTTCACAAAATCATTATATCCCTCTTTAACTATTTCCTTTTCGTTCCCTTGCCTTTTGCCTTTGCACTAGGTTTTGGGGTTGCTTTTGGCTTTGCCTTCGTCTTCGTCTTCGCTACCATCTTAGCCTTGGCTTTCTCTTTTCCCATGAGTATCTGCTCTGCCTCTTCGCTGTCAGCATCCATAATATATTTTAGACCAGTTACTTCTGCTGCGTCACGCGTCAGGGTAACAACATCATCCCTTGTTAAATATTCCAGCGCAAATTTTCTCGAACCACACATCAATTGACGCAGACCCTGGGATAAACGTTGATAGTATGAATAAACTCCAAGTGCCCCTGGAGGTACCTCGTTGCCGTTAGAACCGAACAATCTCTTGACCCTGGATGCCAAAACAAATATTTCATCTTTTGTTTTACCATAAGGTTCTATGGTTTTGTCTATTGCATTTTTATTAATTTGTTCAGCTACTAATTTTCCAACATGCGCTGCACAGAGAGGCGAACGCGCCATGCCAACCGCTTTGACATAAGGAGCACCAAGCGCCATAGCCTTAAAGATATCATCCTCAAATGCAAAACCTCCGGCAAGAATAATATCCGGAACGTACTGACCTTTTGATGCTAATTTGTGTACATAATTATAGGTAAGGGAGGCAATATATAAAGTAGGCACACCCCATTCGTTCATCATGTGCCATGGGCTCATGCCTGTCCCACCACCAGCACCATCTACGGTCAATACATCAACCCCGGCAATAGCACAATAACGCACTGCCCTGGCAAGATCGGCTGGCCTATAAGCGCCCGTCTTCAGGAAAACATATTTTGCGCCAGCTTTTCTTAATGCTTCAACCCTCTTAACAAACCCTTCTTCATTAACCATCCCTACCCTGGAGTGCCTTTCAAATTCCTTAAATGCTTTACCAAAGACTGATGCTACTGCATTATCATATGGGTCAGGCAGCACAATATAACCACGGTCTCTCAACAATCTTGCTTTTTCCAGACTGTTAATTTTAACCTCTCCGCCAATATCCTTTGCGCCTTGCCCCCATTTCATTTCTACAGCCTGCACCCCTAATTTATTTATGCCATACTCAAGAACGCCTAATCGGCTATCTTCGACGTTTTCCTGCATTACGATGACCCCATAGCCATCCTTTTGCCATTTCTGATAGGTTTTTACACGATATTCAATATCAGGACAGTGGGTTATCTTTCCGTTCTCTAACTTGGTGTTAACGTCCATGCCACCGACATTTTCACCAATGGTTAATCCCGTACCAGATATTGCTGAACCAATGGCTAGCCCATCCCAGTGTGTTTTTGCAACATTTGTCGAACCCAATCCCGGAATCATGAGCGGTAATCTTAACTTTATTCCTTTATCTTTTCCCAGACGTGTTTCTGTATTTACGTTTTCAAAAATTGCCTTCTCACTGTTGGCTTCAATTCCCACCGCTCCAACAGCTGTTCCCATGATATTTAAATGGGAAAAATCTACAGGGTATTCTTTATCTGCCCCGGCTGTGATAGTTCCAAAGGGTTGTGGATACAAATTCTCAGAAGCCCTGAAGGCGGACTTCCCAATCTCACATAAACCCGGACATTCGTCCACACAAACCGAACACATGCCGCTGGCAGGCGTCCTATCGTTCGGCGTTCTATTTTTTGAACGTGTTGCTGCTGACGCATTTGGTTTTGAAAATGACATTTTCAAACCCCTTTCCATGAATTAGATTTAACAAACTAAACAATAACTGAATTATAGCTTTCATTAATTTATGAATTAAACTGTAGATATATACACATTTTTAAATTTACTGTCAATACAATTCTATCAGAAAAACGCTGGTATATTATCAAGCATAATACATGCCAAAATAGCAGACCGTGGGGGGTTTTGTTTAAACCTTACCCTCGTAATGTTGTATCTTAATGAGATTACATTTAGTTGCGAAAAGAAGAATTATAATTTGTTTGTAAACAAAAAAAGGGGAATATATAATTTAATCGTAAAGTTTAGGTATGTAAAGTAGCATATTGGCTGAAAATAACCTGTGATCATGATGGAGGTTAATAAAGTGTGAAGACACGGACAAAAACAATAATACATGACAGGTGGTTTCTTACAGAGACGGTCGAAAAGATAAAAAGGGAGGTGGGAAAGGTTATTGTCGGTCAGGAAGAAATGATCGAAATTATCATTGTTGCCCTTCTCTCAGATGGTCACATCCTTTTGGAAGGTTATCCGGGGCTTGGGAAGACCATCACGGTAAAAACCGTTGCCGGTGTATTGGATGCAAAATTCCAAAGGGTGCAATTTACTCCAGACCTCATCCCCGGTGATATCACAGGATTTGAAATGTGGGACCCGGAAACACGGAAAAGCAGGATACAAAAAGGACCTGTATTTACCAATTTATTACTTGCAGATGAAATTAACCGTGCACCGGCAAAGGTTCAAAGCGCGCTCCTTGAGGCGATGCAGGAAAAGCAGGTAACTATTGGCCGCGCTACTTATCCTTTGGAAAAATTATTTCTCGTATTAGCAACCCAAAACCCTATCGAGATATCGGGAACGTATCTGTTGCCCGAAGCCGAAATAGACCGGTTCATGTTTAAACTAAAAGTACGTTATCCATCCTATGGAGATGAAAGAGAAATTACGGAAAGACAGATTCGGGACGAAGAAGCTGCATTAGGCGTCGTTTTGTCTCCAAAAGAAGTGCTCTCCTTGCGACATACGATTGCCGAATGGTTGCCTTTGCATGAGACCTCAGTCATTGTAAAATACATAACACGATTGGTCAGGGCAACACGACCAGAAGAAGGAAATGGTGAGTTAAGAAATCTTGTGATGTATGGAGCATCGCCGAGGGCATCCATCGCTTTAGCGAAGGCATCACGTGTTTACGCCTTTATCCGGGGTGATGAAATGGTCTTACCCGAACACGTTCACAAAATGGCTTACCCTGTCCTGCGACACAGAATCATTCTTACCCATGAGGCCGAATCCCAGGGCATCGATTCTGACGATATTATTGAAAAAATCCTTCTCCGGGTTCCGATATTGGAATAAAGTCGATGAAAAGGCGGATAAAGCTCTCTTTGCAACGATTAATTGGAAACCTCTTTGAGGGGATATTTCCCAGCTACTTGAACGCCCCTCATGGTTTGGAGCTCGACGAACTTCGACAATACCAGCCAGGAGACGATTGCAGATCCATCGACTGGAAGGCAACAGCAAAGACAGGAAAACTCCACGTACGTATGAAATTGGTGGATAAACGGGTAACTATTGTATTTCTCGTTGACAAAAGCAGGTCGGAGAAATTTGGTTCCTTTAGAAACACAAAAGAAGACATTCAATCAACCATCCTCTCCATCCTTGTTCATGCCGCATCGGAAACTGGGAATGAGATAGGTTTCATTACGTTTACTGATAAGGTAGAAAACTACATTCAGCCAAAAGCCGGCGAAAAAGAAGCTTTGATAAATATAAAAAATATTTTGCACGAAACACCTTCCGGTAATTGTACCGATCTCAATAGTGCGTTTACATTTTTACATGAAAATGTTCTCCAGCCTGCCCTGGTGTTTATATTGTCAGATTTTTTGGCACCCTACAATTACGAACAATCGTTAAAAACGCTTTCCTATTTGCACGAAGTAATTCCTATTATTATTTCAGACAGAATGGAAACAGCCTTGCCTTACGCAAAGGGGTTTTTAACCACCCGGGATATAGAGACAGGTGACATGAAATCGCTGGACATTTCGACCGCATTGGAAAAACCTTTGCCTTATCTAACTTTGTTGAGAAAATTAAATATAGACCATGTTGCACTATTGACTGATGAAGGCGAAGAAATATGGATAAAAAAAATCTCTGAATTTTTCGACAGACGTATCAGGAGAGGGGGAAGAAGGAGACGATGAAATACATCGGTATAATCTTATGTATCAGCGCGTTTTTTTTGGGAAATAGTTTTATTGATGTGAATGCACAAGAGCAACCCCAAGCCCAGGAGCAAGCAGCAGAGGAGAGAGAATTTGCCCTGACAGACCGGCCTCTTGAAATCTGGACATTTATTGACGATTACCGGGTAATTACCGGCAAGACGTTGCATGTAACTGTTCAGATTATGTGGAAGTTAGG
>JAUQXU010000422.1 GCA_030837935.1 Candidatus Brocadia sp. | reverse complement strand
ATAAATAAACGGTTTTCTATTCATAAATTTTAGTATTAGTTTAGAAAAGTGAAGGTGTCTTCGCCTGAATCTCCTCTAAATTAATCATTACCGTTTTAATTTTGATAACCGAAAAGGATTTGACTCCCGTTAACCAGTGATAAGGCTATCTGTTGGAGATGTATGTATGCAAAAAATAAATATTTCGTATGTGTTTTTACTACTCGTGTTCTTTCTGCTATCTTTCATGAGGCATGTTGAGGCAAACCATGGTCCTGGAACTGGTGGGGCAGCTACTACAATACCAGCTATCACTTTAAAAAGTGGCACCTTCTCACTAGGTTTAAGAACAGAGTTGACCGAGTTCGAATCTATATCTGATTCACAACTTTTTGATAAAGCAACAGATGCAGGTTCTTTTGATGCAATTGATAGAACGTTCCTGTATACTTTTGATATTGGATATGGAGTTACGGACAACCTAACTCTTGGACTTAACATTGGGTGGTTTGAAGCAATTAATTTTCGTGAATCTGAACTGGAAGACGATGAAATTGAAGTGTTTCAGGCAAATCCAGACGGAATCACCGATCTCTGGCTTTCGTGTAAGTACCGCTTCTTGCGGGGGCCCCAGGGGCATTACGCTATTTTAGGTGGTATTAAATTTCCTACCGGTGTTGACGACAGAAAGAATAGTGTGGGTGAAGATGTAGAAGCCGTGGAGCAGCCTGGAAGTGGTTCTTATGATTTTACCACCGGCTTCGCCTATTCACGCTGGTTTACAAAGGACTGGACCATGGACACAAGCATCCAATACATTCTTCGCACCGAGGGAGCGAGAGATTTTAAAATAGGTGACCGTATTGATTGGAGTTTTGCAACTGCGTATCAGATAATCCCCAGAAATAAATACCCGAATTTTGCGCCTGTTGGAGAAATCAATACGAGATACCTTTTCCGAGACGAAGAAAGCGGGGAGGATCAACAAAATAGCGGCGGAACTACTGTTTTCCTTTCACCAGGGGTACGTGTAGGGATTACTCCCCGTTGTGGTGTAGGAACTTCAGTTTCATTCCCTGTGTTTCAAAACTTACTTGGAGAACAACAAGAGACAGATTTTAAAGTTGTTGTTGGAGTTAACTATAGTTTTTAAATAGAGGAATTTTATATGCTAACAAAATATTTTCTGATAGCAATTCTCATTACATTTACGATTATTGGATGTGCAAACACCATTGGTTCATCTAAAAAAGGACAGCCATTGGTCATTGACCCTGTCTGCGCATATTTATCAGATATGGGGTGTATTAATATTGTTGCAGACGAAAGCACCCCAAAATCGACTCATGAGGGGATAACATATTATTTTTGCAGTAAAGAGTGCAAGGAGGATTTTGATAAGAATCCATCAAAATACCTTAAGATTGTTACTCCTCCTAAGGGAGCTGTAGACCCGGTATGTCACATGAAAATTAACGAACTGAAAAGATTTGTTGCCTGTGTGTATCAGAATAAAGTCTATTACTTTTGTTCGGATCACTGTAGGACAAAATACATGGAAAATCCAGATTATTACATCGAAAAAGAATGAAATAACCGCTAGTTACAAAGGAACGTGAAAAATACGTGCCTTTTCTTAATGCCTGTGGTAAAAGAAGTCTCCCAATTTTAAACGAATGATAATAAATGTTTACTTATGAGTAAAAGTAATAAGATACTCTCATATATTCAAATTTTAGTCATTGTATGCATGATGTTATGTAATGACGGTATAAGGGTAACTTCTGTCACGAAATCTGAAGATTTCCCTTGCAAGGGACACCGCTGTGGCTGCAAGTCGGAATCTGATTGTAAGGCGCATTGTTGCTGTGGACTTTTCAAAAACCACGATAAATTTCAGAACAGCAACGAACAGAGAAACGGCTTTCATGTATTTATCAGTAGCGTAAACTGTAAATATGGAAGTGACCTACTTAGCAGTATAACCTTTACAGCTAAATATATATTGGAGAACCAGGTTCAGCCAATAAAAGAATCATTTCTGTGTTTTCTTTCTCATGACATTTCAATCGATCTTCTTGAAGTATTTTTGTCTCCACCGGGGAAACCCCCCAGACATTTCATATAAAATCCAATCCAGATTCAATAAAATCGTATAATTTTGATCTCATTTCTCTGTTTTTGCGTAAGATAGCCTCATTTCGCTCAGAGTGATACTATTGCTATTACATATCATGCTGAAGGAATGAAGCGGTCAGTCTGTGCGCTTTCAGTACAGACCGACTTAAGGAACTCAATGTTGAAATTCTTATTATTAATATCAAATGGAGGTTTATATGAAGAAATGTCTAATAACTATTTTTGCATTTTCGATTACGGCTGCTTTTAGTCCTGCATACCAGGCATTAGCACATGAAACAGTCGATTTTAACGGAACAATTGAGATAAAAGTAGCGGACGAGACAATTAAAGAAGAAGTCAGTGGAGCAGTAACTATATCTCAATGGGGGCATGGGGATACCAATGGTAATTTTGATGAAGCAATCTTTAGTTTTGAGTTTGGATCAGAAACAACAGGGTGTGGTGATTCTCTGGATGAAGAAACTATTCGGGTTAGCTCTTATCGTGAAAATAAGTATTCAATAAAAACTGATGAATTTCCATTGGATTTAAGCGAGGATGGTATTGCAGACGTGATTGAGAGAATCTTAAATAAGCATGGGAAAACCGTGCAAGATGCAATTGATATGGATGAATGTTTTTCTATAACCGATGGAAGCGGTACTACATAAAGTGGCAAGATATTGAGCTTTGCTAACAGACACATTAAGGGTCATGTAGCTATTAATAAACACTCTGATGAAATTCATTTTACAGTAAAACCCATAATTAAAACTTTTGATGCCGGTTTTCAAAACAAGAAAGAGTACCCCCTGAAAATTCACGGAATGTTAGAGATGCCGAGAGAAAGTGGACATACCCATTGAAAATATCCGGCAAAAGTATCGAAGACTTTGCTGTAGTGAAGCTTTAACACGTACAGTTTAGAACAAATTCTTCTTAAGAAAAAGGGATAATGAAGTATAACATTATCCCTTTTTTGCTTCAGCGTACTGCACTAATCTAAGGGAAATATTGCCTATGAGAATTTTAGTTACGATTTTTTTATTTTTAATTTTTATGAACGGGATTGTTTATGCCCATGGTGAATGTTGTTTGTCAAGATCACTCGCAGAGGCAACAATCTCGGGTGTAACCATTGCGCCGAATTTTGGACTTTCCCTTCAGTATGAATATACTAATATGATGACTATTAAAGATGGAAGCCATAAGATAAGTCATAATTCAGTATTGGATAATGTAGCTGCAGAATGGCCGGAAATGCCAGAAGAGGCAAAGAGCTTTTCCATTCCTACACGGATGATTATGCAGAAATACACCCTCTTGGGTGCATACGCTGCTACCGAAAGACTCCAATTCATGGCCACAGTCCCCTATGTCATAAATGACATGAATATGAGGATGGTGACAAGGGGTGCAGGAAGCCATCATCATCATTATAAAGCATCGCTTGTGCCACAGATGTATTTTAGAACATTTGCAAGTACCGCTTCAGAAAGCGACATGAGGATGGATATGAAGATGGATACGGTTGAGGGGCTGGGGGACATGACCCTTATGGGACTTTATACGCTTTTTACTGATAAACCAACTCTTCCAACGAAAAAATTTATCTTGGGTCTGGGGATAAAAACCCCTACAGGGGAAAATGATAAAAAATTTGCCTCTGGTGATCTCGTTCATGCGGCGATGCAGCCAGGAACAGGCTCATGGGATCCATTATTTCTCGCTACATATCTGCATGCTTTTCATCCGCTGGTATTCCAAACCACGCTTCTCTACCACATGACTACAGAAGGCGACGAGGGTTATGAATTTGGGGATAAAATATCATTTGATCTTATTGCCAGATACGAAATAACCAACCACGTAAATCCTGGTTTAGAGCTAAATCTATTCTATGCAGGGCAAGATACCGATCACGATGACAAATACTCAAGACCTGATGAATCCCTTTTAGATAATACCGATAACACAGGCATTACCTCTCTCTCTGTTTCTCCTTCTATTCAGATAAAGATTCCAAAGACTGGCGGTAGTATTGATCTGAAATTTCAAAAGCCCATATACCAGAATGCCAGAGGCATCCAGCAGGTAGTGGACTGGAGGGCTATGGCTTCAATCGTATGGGCTTTTTAATATTTTCAGATGAAATACTTGACCGGTATTGGATAACAATATAAAATTTAGTGTTTAATCAGAATTCCATTGACTCGCTATCGACTTTTTTTGATGCCTCCATATTTTCGAATCTGCTTGAATAGGCATAGACAACCCCATTTAATCTTACAGTTTACAGGAAATACAGGGGGGAATATTTGAAATTCTCTAACGGTAAATTATGAAACACCCTCTATCTCATTGTCCAAGGATATTGATAGCTGGCACGCATAGCGGTGTTGGTAAAACAACCATTACCCTGGGTTTGATGTCGGTGTTAAAAGACAAGGGTTACAAAGTCCAGGGCTATAAGGTTGGACCCGATTATATTGATCCCTCACATCACACGGCCATCACGGGACAGCCATCACGTAACCTGGATACGTGGCTCATGAGCCGTGATGTGTGTCTGGAATTATTTGAACGCGCCTGTGTGGGATCGAACATGGCAGTGATCGAAGGGGTAATGGGATTATACGATGGATGTCTGGATGGGACGGAATTAGGGAGTACAGCGCACCTTGCTAAGATATTAGATATACCTGCGATATTGGTAATGGACGCTCGGGGAATGTCACGCAGTGCAGGTGCAATTGTATCTGGGTATAAGAATTTTGATAAAGAGATAAATATCGGGGGGGTAATCCTGAATAGAATTAAAAGTGAAAGACACTATGCCTCTTTAAAAAAAACGATCGAAGACAATTGTAAAATCCCTGTGTTGGGGCACCTTCCTTTTGATGAAGATATAACATTGCCGGAACGGCATCTGGGTTTGGTTCCTTCAGTGGAACAGGAGCTTTCAAAATCCGGATATCAAAAGATCGGGAATTTGTTGTCGACTTCCGTGGATATCGATAAATTGATCAGCATTGCATCCTTATCAAACAATCTCCCCTCATTTCAGAAAACATTATTTTACAATATCAATGAACGATTTCATTTCAGAATTGCCGTTGCCATAGATGAAGCATTTAACTTTTATTATCAGGACAACCTGGATCTTTTGGAGTCATATGGTGCAGAATTAACGTATTTTAGCCCTCTGTATGATAAATACGTGCCGTCAGATATTGACGGTTTATATATTGGGGGTGGTTTTCCGGAATTATATGCCTCCTTGCTTGCGTCGAATACCACTATGAAGGAATCCATCAGGAAGGCGCATAAGAATGGTGTGGTTATTTATGGAGAATGTGGCGGAATGATGTATTTGCTTGAACAGATGGTAGATTTTAAGCACAAATCACATGAGATGTGTGGAATTCTCAAAGGGATAACGAAGATGGAGAACAAAAGGCAGGGTTTGGGTTACATCACTGTTCGGGCAGTACACGATAATCTCCTGTGCAATAGAGGAGATGTATTCAAGGCGCATGAATTTCATTGGTCATCACTGCATGTGCCTGATAATACGGCATTTGCCTATTCAATTTCTAAATGCGATGACAATAAATCACGACCAGATGGCCTTTTCACAGACCGAGTGCTGGGGTCTTATACCCATGTTCATTTTGCAACTGATTCCAACTTAGTAAAACATTTTTTATGCATGATCTCAAAAAGAGCTTAATAGTATAGGAATTTTCATTTTATTCATGCGGTTTTGCGGTAGGGTGGATTAAGCGAGAGCGAATCCACCTTTCCTGGAAATAGTTTGGTGGATTCGGCGTAAAAACCAACGCCTTAATCCACCCTTATATGTTAAGGAATTACAAAGCTGTGGTTGTAGAGCGACGAGCCTCGTCGATCTACGTTAGGAAAGTAGCCGAAGGCCTAATTAAAGATTCCGATGTTGAACAAAAGTCAGAAACTACGCGGACTTCTTTAAAAACATACCGATTTTTTTGTCTTCATTCCCTATATGGTTCTTCAGCCAATTACATAACTTATTCTGAACTTGTAATACGAGATGCGTGGTAACGCCATTTTTTCCAAAATCCTTTTTTAAGTCGGAAAAGTCTCTTATAAATTGCGCATGTTCTGTCTTCTGTGACGAAATACCACCGTAATTATGTTTCTCCATAATTTCTTCTTCCGCCTTGAAATGCTTTGTGACATAATCTGCTAAAAATGCAATTACCTTCCCAACTTCATCTTTTCCCTTCCCTTGCGCCATCGCACTCAGCAAATTATTTACCCTGCTAAATATTCCCTTATGCTATTCGTCGATTGCACCCACTCCTACTGTTAGTTCATTACTCCATTGCAATGCCATATTTCATCTTCCTTCCAAAAATTGTTTAAGAAATACAATGACACCTAAAATCCTTTAATTTAATGACGATAAAATAGTGGAAGTAATTTTATTCAGCGGAACAACGGTATCGGTTGCACCCAATTTGATTGCTTCTTTTGGCATACCGAATACCACACAACTTTCCTCATCCTGTGCCAGTGTTTTGGCTCCTGCTTCTTTCATTTTCAAAAGGCCGTTTGCACCATCATCGCCCATGCCCGTCATAATAACACCAACGGCATTGGCGCCTGCATATTTTGCAACCGATCCAAATAACACTTCAACTGACGGTCTATGGCGACAAACCGGGACTTCCTGCTGTGTCGTTACATAATATCGGGCACCGTTTCTTCGTAATTCCATGTGATAATTTCCCGGCGCAATCAGCGCCAGACCGGGAATAATGCTGTCTCCGTCTTTTGCCTCTCTCACTTCAATAGAACACAGAGAATTTAACCGGTCAGCAAATGATTTTGTAAATAACTGAGGCATGTGTTGCACGATCAGTATGCCCGGGGCGTTAGGCGGCATCTGCATCAATACCGCTTTAAGCGCCTCCGTTCCGCCTGTAGATGCCCCAATTGCAACGATCTTGTGCGTGCTGCTGATTAACGCATGGCTTGTCTGAGCGCGGCTGATGTTTGTGTTTTTATTATCGGTATTTTTATCCTGTTCTCTTTTTTTAACTTTCACATGCGCTGATTCTTTTATTTTTTCAGATAATTCGGTTACTATCTCATTGAGTGTATGCGAAACGTCCAATGATGGTTTAGCTACAAAATCCAATGCGCCTACTTCTAAAGCCTTCAGCGTAGTTTCACAGCCTGCCTGTGTTAATGAACTGACCATAATAACGGGCAAGGGATAGTATGCCATTAATCTTTGCAAGAAAGAGATACCATCCATCCTGGGCATTTCTACATCCAGGGTAATTACATCGGGTTTTAAACTTATAATTTTGTCCCTGGCAATAAATGGGTCTGCTGCCGTCCCTACAACTTCTATCTCACGATCTTTACTCAAACCCGTTGATAATATTTTTCTGACTACAGCAGAATCATCTACAATCAATACTTTTATTCTTTTTACCATGTTGAGTCTCCTTGTAAATCTTCTGTTTCAAAATAGCAAAAACCAACAAAAGAAGTTGATCTATCATATATTATTTCTGATAAATGGTAGGTCGTACATACCGGAATTTACTATCCGTGCCGGCAAGACTTTCAGAGTGACCAATAAAAAGATATCCATCGTGAGCAAGATACTTGTAAAATTTTGCCACCAGTTCAGCCTGTGTTTGTTTATCAAAATAAATCATCACATTCCTGCAAAATATAAAAT
>JAUQXU010000421.1 GCA_030837935.1 Candidatus Brocadia sp. | reverse complement strand
TAAAGCAACAAAAGTCTTTTTGCCTTATGAGGCCACAGGAATTCTTGGAAGCATCGCTGGAATTGGTGAACTTTTAAAAGAAAAGCACGCTTCGGAAAAAGGCGAAAGCAAGGATACATAATTCAATCTCCTAATGAGGTGTAGCCACAACCAAATCTCCATCGAGAAGGGAGATCAAGGGTATTGTTTATAGCTTGGCAAAAAAGAAGTTTTTACGCAGCATTACTATGTTGCATGACATTAAAAACTTTGATTAAAAATATCAGACATGCATTATGATCGATTCTTCCAACAGTATTTATAAAGATCATCATTACAAGGCCGTTTTTTTTGAAACCTTTGGCTGCCAGATGAACAAGCTCGATGCCGAGCTCTCATTGGGGCTTTTGCAGGAAGAAGGGTATCGCATTGTTGATAAGGTTGATGAGGCCGATGTCATCTTGTTCAATACCTGCAGTGTGCGTCAGCACGCAGAAGATAAAGTATATTCTCATCTCGGGGCATTAAAAACACTGAAAAAAAGACACCCCGAAGTCATTGTGGGCGTCCTTGGATGCATGGCACAAAAAGACGGTGAGTCAATATTTAAACGCATGCCCCATGTAGACCTGGTCTGCGGAACACGCATGTTCTCGCGGTTGCCGGAACTCATTTTAAATATCAGAAATTATGGCTTGCATGTCCTTGCTATAGATGAGGACCAAGTTGTTCACGTAAAGAGGGCTGTGACCCACCGGCCGAATTTTTATCAGGCATTTGTCACGATTATACGGGGTTGCGATAACTTTTGTTCCTATTGTATTGTACCCTATGTACGCGGCCGGGAGATCAGCCGGACGATCCCTGATATAAAGGAGGAGGTACAGGCCCTTGTTTCGAGTGGTTGTAAGGAAATCACTCTTTTGGGACAAAATATAAATACTTATGGGAAGGGTTTGAGTGAAAACGTTACGCTTGGGGATCTGCTGTCTGAATTGAACGACTTGGACGGGCTCGAAAGGATACGGTTTGTGACCTCACATCCTGCCGACATGTCCCGCGATCTCATCCGTACCATGAGCCGATTGGGAAAGGTTTGTGAACATTTGCACATGCCCGCCCAGTCTGGTTCTGACCAAATACTTAAAAGAATGCGGCGAGGTTATACAGCGGGTTATTACCGCAATTTGATTTCTTACGCGCGGGAATTGATTCCTCATATTGCCGTGGCCAGCGACTTTATTGTGGGTTTTCCGGGGGAAACGGATGAAGATTTTCAGGAAACGATACGGTTGATGGAGGATATCCGTTTTCATAACTGTTTTATATTCAAGTATTCACCTCGTACAGGCACGAAGGCTGCCGATTTGGAAGATGATGTGGCCGATGAGATAAAAAGGGCACGAAATATGAGACTGCTGGAATTACAAAAAGGTATCAGCCTTGAAGAGAATAAGAAACTAATAGGCAGGGAGGTGCAGGTGCTTGTGGAAGGCGCCAGCAAAGCAGATTCAAATAAATTATCAGGTCGTACAAGGCAAAACCACATCGTGGTTTTTCATGGTTCTCGGGAGTTCGTGGGAAAATTGGTAGATGTTCTGATACATGACGTAACAGATCTTACCTTGTATGGTACGTTAACGTAACGAATATGTTTGTTTTACTCTTGGCCTCTCTTTTATTTCCTCTGTAGTCTTCATATCCGGTGCAGATCAAGATAGACAATCCATATGTTCTTTCGCCGTGTAATGGTGTGGTTCTCACCTGGACTATTTACTGAGAAATAGGCCATAGACAAACCCTATGTTTATTGAGATTTTTCGAAAAACCAATTGTTACCCAAAAGTCAATTCCACCTCTGATGGGTAAGGTGGCTGCTCAATAAAGATGCAAAAAATCTTGCCAAAAAAGTACGTTATTCAGTAATATTACAAAGATATATTTTTGTAATTGACGCATAGCTGGTATAAAATGGTAGGCATGAATTGAATACGGACTAAAATTCTCATGAGAACAGTAAAACTACTTACTATAATCTATAGTGCTTTTTTCGTTGATTGAGGGTCATATCAAATGTCAGACAATATCGAAAGACAGAAAGAACTGAGTAAAATGGTTTTAATTCCAGGCGAACATAAACCCTCTAAACAAAAGGCGGCGAGTCAAATCCAACAGACACCACTGCAACTTATACACACATTTTCATTAGGCGCAATATTAGGGTTTGCCATTTTTGTGACACTATGGATTATCGCCGGTTTTTCAAAATTAGCGGTTACGCTGCCGTTTGTGGGAGGGTGCATTGGTGTAGCTATTGAAATGATGAGACAAAAGAATAAGGGGTAGCATAAGAGAAAATATTGCTTTATAGGAGTCTTTACTAAAAACTTTCCAAAGGTAATTATCAAATGATTTATAAGAGGTGGATAAAAAAATGAAAGTAACAATGGTAGGTATATCAGGCTCTGGAAAAACAACATATATGTCTTCGCTTTATGAGACGTTAGGAGACGCAGGTCAAAATGATGCGGGTTTTTACCTTGCCCCCCGTTCAGTCCAACAATTTGATAAGGCTATACTGAGTGTTGGTGATTTTAGCAGGTTTTCACTTGTCGATAAATTTAAATGGCCAGACGGTACACAGCAGACAACGGTATGGCCTTTCACCGTGTACTATAATTCAAAACCGGTGACATACTTTGATTGGATTGATTATCGGGGCGGTATTCTCACAGAAATTACCGATGCCCTTGATACGAACGATTCTTCAGAAGCGACAAAATCGGAAATCTCAGACCTGGCTTCTCATATTGAGCTGAGTAACGCCGTTATCCTTGTTGCCGATGCCTTTGTCCTAACGTATTACTCAAATATTAAAGAAGCGAGGCACCGGTCAGGCGCCCGCAGGATCCATGAGATATTTACGACCTATAGCAGGATGTATCCCAACAGAAACTTGACATTTGTGATCATGCTGACCAAGGCGGATACGGTCGATTCCAAGTGGAAAAGCGATAATTATGCGCCATTGATAGAACGTGGCATGGAGGTGTTCAATCAGATGGTGTCGTTATGCAAACAAAATCCAACCTGGGAGGGCGGTATCGTGCCCGTCTCTGCAGTGGGAGAAGGGAATGTTAAGAGAATTGTTACTTCCACGGGTGACATGATACATCCCTTTAAATCCGAAGACAAAATTGTAGGATTTCCAGCGCCCCTGAATGCAGAGCATGTTTTGTTTTATTGTTTGGGGCAAACATTAAAACAGATGAAGGTGGAGGCCCACAAGAGTATAAAACAACGCGAAAAAGAACTTTCAGATGTGTTGAAAAAGGCAGGATTGGTGAATAAAATCTGGTCACTCATCACGCGTAAGCCTGATGCCGAGAGTATAGCCAGAGCAATTCTGGAGGAAAAAAATAAGGATTATGAGGTTTTAAGTCAGTTTGAGCCTCACATAGAACCGCTCCTCAATAAGGCGTTGGAAAGGGTAAGGCGGATCGCATGATATACCAGGAACTCTTGTATTCCCGTTCCTTGTCCAAAGACTACCGATGGATGATTATTCCTTCGAAAGTTTCACCAGAAAGTCTTAAAACATTAAACCAACTTTACAATTTGTATGATAAGTACAAGAATACCTTTAGCAAAGCATCGGTTTTGCCGCTCTATTGCTTAAATCATTCAGAGATGACATTTCTTGTGAGTTGTGGTCTATCAAACCACAAGGACAAGGATGGCCGTGATATCTATTGCCTCCAGGGAATGTGTGTTACACAGGAATACAAAAGGCATCTTTGGTTTATACTGCCGTGGATATTGGCTAATTACAATACGAGAGACACATTAAACATTTGGAGAAATATAGATTTTTCTCAGGCAGATGATATCGTGCGTCGCACATCGGGAGATTGTCTTTTCAAGCCCGATCAGTTGGATGAGTCGCTTGCAGAATTAACAAAAACGCCAAAACCTACTCCTGAGAAACCGTCCCTACATGAACCAACGTATATTTCGTTTAATGAAGATGGCCTAAAAGAATTATCTCAGTTACTTGTGTCGGCCTATCATGACTGTATTGATTTTGCATTTGGCGTTACGCCGGAAATGGCCAAAGATTTTGACTTCAAAGTCATTGCTGAAACAAGAAGACGTTCAAAAAGAAAAAATGCCATGGATATGATAGCAGCAGATAGTGCTTCCTCTCTTGCCCCTGATCATGGACAGGACAAGTCCGTCGAAGAACTTCCTGATGACCCTTTAGCTCGTTTTGATCCAAAAAAGAAAGAGGATGTGCATCGGATGAAAATGTTGCGAGGAAACAGCTCTCCCCGTATTCTTGGCCAATTCTTGCCCCGTTTTTTGTCCCTCTTTAAGATAGGCAAAAAACTCAAACGATCCAAGAGTTCGAGTCAATGAAAGGATAGTTTATGCTCATGAATTACATGATCGTTCTGTGACGCTAACTCGTAATCAGTCAAAAGATCATAAAATATGTCCGGTTTTTTTTCTTTTAATTCAATGATATAATCCAAAAATTTAATGATGCCGTCACGTAAAACCTTTTTTACTTTTTTCATTAACAAACGTTGTTTTTGTGCTTCATAAATGAAAAGTTTGTCAGGATTCGTTTGTTTGAATAACTTAACATCCTCAACGAAATGTAAGATATAAATCATATTTTCAATATCCGAATCGATGTCGCGAATAATTGACCGCTCCATAAATTCGTAAAATACACTATAGGCTGAGACATACTCCATAATTACGGTTTCCATTGCTTCCAATGATACATATTCTATGTGATCTGCATCATTGCGCATTTGTTTTAATTCTCCTAAACGTGCATTTTTGATTTTCGACATCGTTATTATGGGGAATTTGAGAGCCTTAAAATTGGCAAGAAAAATATTCCGCATCTTTGATCGGAACAAATAACTTTTAATATACATTAATTTCCTCAATTTTTCTGCCTTTTCTCTCTTCTCTAACAATTTTTCAATTAACAAAACACCCAGTAAAATTTCAAGAGGTATGGCTGCTACATGTAAGGTAAACTCAATATGCGTACGATAGTTAATAAATAAAAAGAGTGCGGAACCGCATACTAATGAAACGTATAGCCAGGCTTTTTTTGTAAAATTCCCTAAAAATCTTGCAATACTCAACGACGAACTTTCCAGATGCCGGGATTGTTCTATGGCGGTTTGTTTGTACATCTCAAGGAGATTTGTTTGTGTTGCTATCAGAGATCTCAGCCGTTCCGCCTCCGTAATATCGTTTTTATCAATCACAAATATCTTTTCTGATACGAAGGGCAATATCGCCATCCTTACATTCAACGCAATATTTCTGAACATATCTGCTGTATTACGGGGAATCTTCGTTTTAGAGAACATAATCACCGCAAATAAATTCCCTGTAGGCAGCATACCACCAAATCCCAACGCAGACTTAACTCCGAAAGGAACCACAAATTCATCCTGAGCAGGAATATAAGGGCTTCCATGGGCTTCAGGCACGTGATATACGTTGAAAATCTTGCCCTCCAGCTCAAGGGAGAGATTTGGGTCGGGATTCAGCACACCGGAGATGTTTATCCCCAACTGATGAATAAATTGGTATACCATCACGTTTTGCTTCAGCATCTGTTCATTCAGCATCGGAAGAACCCTGTGGCCCTTAGAAAGTTTCGTTGAATTCCACTCTGGTTGCATGCCTGCAGTTGCTAAAAGAATTAAGCATTTCATTTCTTGTGGTGAAGGTTGTCCATGTAATATTTTGTCAGCAAATTGACGTAATTCTAAATCAAGACTTGCGTACGGATATGTTATAAAAAAGCGGACCAGAACGCAGGATTTTTCCCCCGTTTGTTTGTCAATAAAATGGTCACAAAAATAGTGAACCATGAAATTGGCCAATTCTTCCACATTTTTTGCTTTCAACTCGAATTGCTGCAAGGCATCCCCACAGTGGGTCATGTCTTGTAAGGTAAATTTTGTAAAATCATACATTGCTTTATTATCCTGGATTAATTAAATACAGTACAAATAGCGTAAATACTCTATGGATAAATTATAATGTAGAGCAGATGCTCTGACATTGCAACAAAATATTATGAGTACGAAGTTAGAGATTGTATGTTCACATAATAATAAGTAAAATTCCCCTTAGTCCACCTTTGCGAAAGTGAGAATAATTGAAGTGTTTGACTATAGTAGACTAAACTATGTTGAACAAATCATCTGAATGGGAGAAAAAAGATTATGGCTAAAACACTGCAAGAAGATAATGAACGAGGTGCGCCTCCATCTCAGGCAATTGTAATGCAGATGGTCGTAGGCGCATGGATGTCGCAGACAATTTCGTCGGTAACCCGTCTCGATATTCCAGACCTCCTCAAAAAACATGGGCCACAAAATACCTTGAAATTAATTCAAGAGTATGGCGTAGATGCAAAACCAGATCACCTTGAACGCGCACTGCGTGCCTGTGCTAGCATAGGAATCTTTACTGAGGATGCTGAGGGGATTTTTGGACCAACCGTACTCTCGGATGTCCTTACTTCAACTTCGCCGGTATCTGTCAAGAAATTCACCGAAGTCTTTGGCAACTCCTGGTGGAAGGTTTGGTCTGGTTTGCCTGATGCACTGAAGACAGGGTGCGCACAGGCAAGCGCTCAACTCGGCATGGATTACTGGGATTACTGTAAAGCCAACCCGAAGGAAATGGAAGACTTCGGCGAAGCAATGAAATCAAACAGTCGCAATTCCATACGTGGTGCTCTTGAATACTGCGACTTGTCAGGTGTCAGGAAAGCCGTGGACGTCGGGGGCGGTTTCGGTCATCTTACGATTGAGCTTCTCAGAAAGTACCGGAACCTGTATGGTATAGTTCTTGAAATGCCAGATCTCATTCCTATTGCCCGGAGGCGTCTTGCTGGGGAGGACAAGGATATTGTCTCCAGGATCGAGTTTGCCGGTGGAAATATGTTTGATGAGGTACCCGGTGCAGAGGTCTATATCTTAAAACACATTATCCACGATTGGGACGACACCCACTGTATCGGTCTTCTCGGAAACTGTCATTCATCAATGGTTGGTGATGGCCGTGTGTTTTGCATAGATGCAGTGCTTCCGCCGATGGGTGATACAGGGGGTGCATTAGCCAAATTTCTTGACATCAATATGATGGTCTTTCATCCAGGCAAGGAACGGACACGAAAACAATGGGAGACGCTTTACAACACTGCTGGCTTTAAGATCGTATCTGTTACATCACTCAACGACAACTTCGGGACAAGCATTGTGGAAGGAAGAAAGATGTGATCAGACATCTTCAGCATGTTGGCCTTCCTAAAAACCTAACTTGGTTGTATAGGAATTTTCATTTTATTTATGCGGGTTTCAGGGTGGTACAAAATCCCCCCTGAGAAAAGCTTGCTATAAAATCCCCCTTAAAAAAGGGGGTAAGGGGGTTGTAAAAGTGTTTGGAAAAACACAACCCCCTTTATCCCCCTTTGTTAAGGGGGACAACGCAGGACTTAATTTAAAGAAAAACCTTCCGCTATACGTATGCCTTCAATTAAGTTTAACGGTGAAGGTGTTTTGATACTATGCGTAAGTCTGAAGCCGGCTGCATGGAATAGCGACCGATATTCAGATTCGGTGCGTTCCCGGCCGCCGTGGTTCAATACCAACATGTTCATGTCCATGAATTTGCTGAAGTGAGGCTGATTACCCGTAGGGACGATAGACTCAATCACCAGTAACCGGGCGTGGTCTGTCATCGCAGTATGACAATTTCTGAGGATTATTATCGATAATGCCAAGCTTTGCGGCAACATAAACGGCTTGGGTTCGAAAGTGGCCGGTTGCCAGATACATCATGTGCAGTTGCAGTGGTATTTCGTCTTTCTGATAGAACTTGTGGGGTCTCTGCTTTTTGATTACCTCAGCCCTCTTGCATTAAAGAATTCTTTGTACTTCATGTCTTCTTGCAGGATATGATTAGTCCACCACGATTTTAAATACGTGAATATTTCCGTTGGGACAGTTACTTTATGTACCATAGTTCCCACGCAGAAATCAACGGTCTTTCTCTTGAATTCCTGGTGTTGTTTTTTTTGTGACGAATACTCCGGATAATCATAATCGAGCATGTATTGCTCTTCTGTCCTAAAATGATCGCTGGCGTATTGGGTCATTTTAGTCAACGTATCCGAGATAATTTCTGAATCAACTTTTGTGTCGTTCATCTCAATCAGGGTATTTACCAGCATGACGATTTGCTGATGCTGTTTATCCAGGACTCGGACGCCGACACTAAAGTTTTCACCCCATACGATTTTTTCCATATCGATTCCATTTTTTTAATAGTTCACCCAGAGAACGTGGAAAATCGGAGAAAACAAATGAAAAGAGAAGAATCCACGTCCATGCCTGTTTCAAACGACCTTCGGCTCATAGGTTCCACACTGAAAATTGTTTTCACCCTGCAGGTCGTGTCTGTTCAATATGCACAAGATCTCCTGCGATGGGTCTGCATCATGTTTGCTGGAAATGCAGATGCTTGGCTTATGTACAAGATCATGTTTGATTTCTGTACCATTATCGTCAAAAAAACTGAAATTTTGTTCTTTCATATATTCTCAATTAGCTAATAGTAAGGAATAGCATGAGATATCGTGCCTCAGTTTATGACATGCCAAAGGATTGGAGACATTTAATATCCAGTGTGAGAAGCAAGAGGTACGTATTATATTATGTCTCAAAGCATTTGTAATACAAATTACTAAGCCCATCATGGAATCCCCAGCCAATATTAGCGGTATTTTCAACTATCTTTATACAACGCATCTTAAACATATCCTGTATACCGTGATCAGTAATAAATTTTATTGCTCGCTCATACATACTTTTCATGCTGTTGTAAAAGGGCTCATTGATATCTCCATATGCATTTGTAAATTGCACACCCATTTCAACGAAGAAAATCATAATGTCAGCTAAACCTTCGCTGGAGGGCGACATCTTCTGATAGTCTGATATAGCCTTTCTTGCAACCGAGAGTCGCGCCTTTCCGAATCCTCGATGTGGAAAGAACTCGGCCTCGATGATGTCTTTATATTTTTGCAGAACCCGAACATCGTTTTGGCCAAGTTTTGTCTGATAATAATCCTTTACGTATTCAAACCTGGTGAAGAGTTCAGAAATTTCGTTAATCAAATCTTCTTTAGAACGCTGTTTTAGATATTCTTTGAGATTTTTAAGGCTAATTTCTTTCATCGCAATTTCAAGGCTTAAGTTTTAATTCATTCATTGCATGAAGAATTGCTTCGTACCACCCTACATAATCGCCGAGTCTGTCTTCGACCAATCTTAACTCCTCTTCTGTCAGTTTTCTGTCCAATTCCTGTTCAGCAACATTTTGGACATCTTCAATATTAATTGAGTAAATGATTTTTTTCCTGTTCATAAATAAATATTCGATAGTTACCTACAAGAATCTCACGATACGGGAGATTTGGAAACTCAGATACTTTGTGGCCCATCAGCGGAAAACTGGTGAGATTTGAGACTGCATTTTGAATGGTTTCGATCTGTGCCTGTGCGTATCGGCGTGAATCCTTGGCTATGAATTCGTAAATATCATGCAAATCATTACGTGCTCGTACTGCCCATTTTATTTCTCGAACCACTTAGAAGTCTCCCGGATAACTTCTTCATGGGAAATAACTCTCCCTTCCCGGACATCTTTTTCGGCGGCTTCAAGCTTTTGTCTGAGGTAAAGACGATAAATAATCTCGTCAATATCTACTTCCTCAGGCAGATCTCTTATCAGTTCGATGACTTGATGTTTTGTTATAGTCATAACGTCACTCTTCTTAAATTTCGTAAAATACTGGAGTCGATCTTATCATAATTTGTATCGTTTTTGCATAATAATTACGATAATTTATGTAATTATACAAGATGGGTTAGGAAAAGCAAAACCCAACGATTCTAATTTCTCGCATCAGCACAACATTTGCCTCTTGGCATAATATTCCCTTTTTCTTATACTTGCTACTTTATCAAGTTGTTAGGTTTCATTCTATCCAACCCAGCCTAAGTACTTATACCGAGTCAAGCATATTCTAGTATCCTTTCAAAGGATTTAAAAGGAAGATATACAAAACTCTGAGGTGCGACCAATGAGTCGTTTAGCTTTGTCAGCGGTATCGCATGCTTCAGAGTACAGACTCTTCCAATTCCGATCGCGACACCACGGGTTGAATTGGCATAGTATGATTGGAATTCTTTATAAATAATTCCCCCTACCGACCTGTAACGTTTCCATAGATACTTTGGTGAACCTTCGTCAATGTGTGATACCTCATAATAACCAAGAATTTTTTGAACCGGGCTGCTTGCGTATACAACGATATATGATACTTGCTTGATGAACCTTACTTTCCTGAATTCTGCTTTCTTCTTCCCTTTCATTATTAAATGAGCAAATTGTGGCTTAACAGGCATAAGTACTATATGTCTAGACAAGTTTGAAGCCATTCTACTGCCTCCTTGGTTGCCGTTATTATTGATTGAGGTGCTGATGAAAGAACACCATTTACCTTAAGATTTTTAAAATGAATCGGCTTTTTCAAGATTTGTGACTGTCTAAAAAGAATTGCCAATACTTCCCTTTGGCAGAGTGCTTTTATTTCGTCAAATCTATATACCGTTCGTTTTCCAACGTGCCGAGCAATCTCTAGTGGTGAAGATGATACGAGAGTATCCTCTACAACGCCAAGGACTGTTATGCCTTTAATGTCCTTTGAACGGTAAAAAAAGATGTTAGAACCGGGAGTAATTGTGCGAATAACTGAATTAGATAGATAAGCTTTGCGAATACTATTCCCAAATGGATGCATGCCCGGCATGAGTGCACGTTGTTTTTCCGCCTCAGGAAAAAGTAAAATGTGATACTCTGGCCTTATTGGAATGATAAATGTTGGAACACCTTTGAATTTTATAGCAGATGGACCGTATCGAACGTTAAATGGAAGCGAATCCACTGATTCGCGTTCTTTTTCCGTGAATGACATTGGTTTTGTCAAAACGCTTTCTCCAAGCTCTGTTCTATCCTTTGTAATCTGAAAACCAAATTCTTCGAGAAAACCAATTAGGGCATTATGCTTCTCAAATACTGTAATGTAAATCCAATTGTATTTGTTTGAAGTAGCGTAATCAAATATAGTTTTAAGGAGGAGTTCTCCAAAGCGTAACCCATTGCAGTCCTCAGATACTTTCAAGCTGCAAATTTTTAAAATTTTTCCTTTAAGGCCAAATTCTCCAGTTTGTTCGGACTTAATAATGGATACTGCTGCTAATTGGTCTTTACTTGCATCAATTACCCAAGCCTGACGATGCTCCAACTTGCATTTCTTCAACCATTGATCGAAATTGTGATAGTCTTGGCGAAAGCTTTGGAATATTGGATCATTCTCATTCAGTAAGTGCACCTTGACACTTCGAACTGCTGGAGGTGGTCTTGGAACCTTATCAAAGAGATCTTGAATGATTGATGTTGCCTCAGCTACAGTAGCAACACGATTGTGCAGGTTTAGACGTACGGCTTTTTTGCGAAGTGCACTATCCTCGGTAATCAAGAAATCTATTGCATCAGATGCCAAAGCAGCAACCAAGCAATGATCGACCCAATTGTTGGTATCTGGTTTTGCGTGACCAAAGATATTTTCCAACTTTTCCGAAATAACGGGAGGATCTGGCAAACATGGATACTTCTTGAAGAGAAGTTCTCTAAGTTTACGGCGTTCCTCGCTGGAATCGCGCTGGATGTCTGAAAGAGCCGCAGGATGAACATACAACTGATGTTGTGCTTCTGATACGAGTTCGGGCAAGCTCAACAATTTTATGAGTTCCCACCTCAACATCAGAGAGTCTGGTCGGTTCAAGTGGAATAAAGATATTCGTGTCGATAAGAAATTTCATGCGATTAGCAAAGCAAAATTTAACAATTCAAATTTCATTTGTAAGTACCACATTTGCCTCTTGGCATAATACATCTTTCTTTTATACGGTGCTAATGTAAAGAAAAAGGTGCTGCCTTTATCTGATATCTACGATATTGCATTGTTTCCTTGCAATATTCAGTGTTGGGTTATTTCGCTTAACCCAAGTTCAACAAGCAAAAATCGTATCTCTTGTAATACTTAGTGGTTACAATTTTCGCCCTTCATTTTTCGGCACTACATCTTTGAGTTTTCATGAATGATTTTAGATATTTTCTACCTAAGGGTGTATGTTGAA
>JAUQXU010000036.1 GCA_030837935.1 Candidatus Brocadia sp. | reverse complement strand
CGATGGTGAGAACCATGAAGACGATCCGTTAAAAGCGGCCGCAGACGCCAAAAAGCAGGATATCGTTATTTATACGGTCGGTGTGGGAAAGAAGGATGGTTCCTATATAAAGATTAAGGATGAAAGTGGTCAGGAAAAATTATTAAAAGACAGACAGGGACAGGTCGTCAAGTCAAGATTAGACGAAATTATTTTAAACAAAATTGCCTTGGAGACGGGTGGACTTTATACGCCTGGATACGGCACAAAATGGGGGCTGGAGAAAATTTATAAGGATAGTATTGCAAAAATAGAAGAGTCTACCTATAAAACGCAACGGGTGAAAAAATACGTAAATCGTTATCAAATCCCTCTTTTCATTGCAATAATCCTCATTACCTTAGAGAGTTTTTTGCCGGATAGCAAAAAGGTAACGAAGGTGAGGTTTCGTTAAAATGAGCGATAAATATATAACAAGATTTTTAATGACCGTACTCCTTGGATGGGTTTCTCTGGGATGGATAGACCCTCTGGCTGATGAGGTGCGTAAGGGAAACCAGCTTTACCATAGTGGTAAGTATGACGAGGCATTAGACAAATATGTAAATGCACGGATAAACAGCCCTCACTCGACCCAATTGGATTTTAACATAGCCAATACTCAATACAAAAGAAGTAAATATGGTGAGGCTGCTCAATTGTTTGAAAAGCTAGCAAAATCTGATGACTTCGGGATGAAGGCAAAATCAAGCTTTAATATGGGCAATACCCTGTATCGGCAGGGCAAAATGAAAGAGGCACTGGAATATTATAAAAAAACTGTTGATTGTATCGAAGAAACGGAATCAAAAGCTGACAGCGAACTCAACACGTTGAGGAACGATGCTAAATATAACTATGAGTTTGTTGAACGAAAGATGAAAGAAGATGAACAAAAGCAGCAAGGTCAGGATCAAAAAGACCAGCAGCAGAAACCTGATAGTAAAGACAAAAAGGAAGATCAACAGAATGAGGGCAAGGATGAAAATCAAGAAAAACAAGAATCCCAGGGTGACAAACAAGAACCTAAGCCAGATGATACGCAAGAAAAAAATGAAAATAAAAAAGATATGAGTCAGGGTCAGCCTGATAAAGATAAGCAAAAGGACCAACAGGTAGAACAACAACCGCAAACACAAGATCAGCGGCACATGTCAAAAGAGGAAGCAGAGCGGTTTCTTGAGGCCTTGCATGACGCTGAAAAAGAGACAAGACTTATGAAACGAGATACACAACGTCTGCAACATAGATCTGTTGATAAGGATTGGTGATTTGTTTTTCTTCGTGAGGTGTGATAGCAGGATGAGAAAATATTTCAGATTTTTTAGTCTTTGGTTTGGGATCGTTATACTCTTTGTATGCAGTGAAAAAACATTTGCCCAGGATATTCGCTTGATGGCAACCGTCGATCAAAATGTCCTAACAGTAAACGATCGGTTAGAATTGACATTGACCATTCATGGTACACAGGATACTCCGGCGCCTTCATTTCCGAACATTGACGGATTTACCTTGCTGTTTGGCCCAAATATTTCTGCACAAACAAGAATTATCAATGGGGATGTTTCCGTAAGTAAAGGTTTTACGTATGTGTTGCAGCCTACTGCAAAAGGTAAGTTTACTATCGGGCCGTCGACGGTGGAGTACAAAGGAAAGGTTTATTCTTCTCAACCGGTAAGCATAGAAGTGGTTGATACACCTCGTGCATCGGGTTTACAATCTCCAGACCTTGAAAAACTCGTTTTTGTTGAATTAAGTACCGACAAAAGTGAGGCGTATGTATATGAACAGGTTGTACTGTCATTTAAATTCTATTTTCAAAAAGGATTACCGGTTGGTGACATAGATTATGTGGCGCCGGCTACAAAAAATTTCATGGAAGAAAAGCTTGGTGATCAGAGGCAATATGAAGAAATTCGTGGTGGGATCATATACAATGTTTTAGAGTTACGCACGGCGCTTTTTCCGATGATGTCGGGGGAACTTGTCATAGCGCCTGCTAAAGTGAAATGTAATTTAATTATTCAACAGCGGAGAGACCGGAGGAATACCCCTCCTGACAGCTTTTTCGGTGAAGCTTTTTTTGATGACTTCTTTGGCAGGGAACAAAAAAGATATCCGGTAGAGAGGGCAACGGGTTCAATCACCTTAAAGGTTAAATCATTGCCTGAAGAAGGTAAACCCAAAGAATTTAAGGGAGCTGTGGGCAGTTATAACATGGAAGTCACAACAAAGGCACAGCAGGTAAAGGTGGGCGACCCCATCACTCTTTCCATGTCAGTATATGGAGAAGGAAATATCCAGACAATTAATGAACCAGTATTGGTCATGAGCAACGAAAACGAATTTAAACTATATCCGGCAGAATCCAGCACTCAAATTACGAACAGGGAAGAATTAATTCGGGGGCGAAAGGTGTTTAGCAAGGTTATCGAACCGCAGATGATAAATCTCAAATCAACACCGGCAATAGTATTTAGCTTTTTTGACCCGCGTGCAGGGCAATATAAGACAATTTCCAAAGAACCTATGCCTATTGTTGTCGAATCGGGAGAACAGGAAGTACCCATTCAGTTGACAATCTCTCAGGATAAAGTGACGACTGCAAAACAACAAGTGCAAATATTGACAGAGGATATATTGCCTATTATGGTAAATCTATCGTCGTTACGAAATCAGGGGAATCGTATCTACAAAAATCCGTTCATTATCACGTCCCTTTCTATTCCGGCAGTCTTAGTCATTGCATCCTTTTTATTAACCCGGCATAAAGTTCGGTTGACATCGGATATCGGATATGCCAGGAAAAGACGGGCATATGCATCAGCAAAAAAGAGGTTGAATGGGGCGCAATCTGCACTTAATCAACATCTTCCAAAGGAGTTTTATGCTTGTCTTTCCAAGGCGATGTCCGATTACCTGGCGGATAAATTGAATATTTCTTCTGCAAGCGCCACAGAGGAGAACGTAGGTATCTTGTTAAGACAACGAGGGGTTGGAGACCATATCTTCAAGGAGGTTTCTCACGGTTTAACTGATTTTGATCATCGGCGATTTTCAAAAGACGGAGGGTCGTTTGATGAGATGGAGCGTTCTTTAAAGTTTGCGGAGGAACTCATTACGAAACTGGAGAAACAATTATCATGAAGCTACGCATCTTTATTCTTCTTCTTTTCCTTGTAGTTCTTTTTTTTCAGTGTGGAATGCATAGTGCGGATTGTGGCTTACCGAAATCCGAGGATCGAAACCCAAAATACGGAATATCACGGGATGCGGCTATAAAATTATTTACCGATGCAAATGAAAAATATCTGCAGGCAGCAAAGTTTATTGCGTCAAAAAAAATACAAGAGGCAGACCAGCACCTGAAAGAAGCGGCAAAACAATACGAGACAATCCTGGCAGGTGGATTCAAAAACGGCCAAATATACTATAATCTGGGAAATACGTATTATCGGCAGGGAGAATTAGGAAAAGCGATCGTAAACTATCGAAGGGCGGAACGTTTTATGCCGAGAAATGCAGACCTCGATGCAAACCTGAGATTGGTAAAAGGGTATACAGAAGACAGGGAATTCTCAACGGAAATTCCCGTTGTAATCAGGAGAATATTCTTTTGGGTTTTTTTGTTGAACCAGGACGAACTATCTATCGTGGCGGTGTCTCTGTATGTGGTAGTGATGATAGCGCTTTTCTTTTCAATTATACGAAAATACGCATGGCTTAAAAGAGTATTGATCGGTTTTTCCATTGCACTGTTTGTTGCAATGGTATCTCTGGGTATCAAAATATATAGAGAACAAGGCGTAAATTGCGGAGTGATCATTGCCACAAAGTGCGAGGTGCGATACGGACCCGGAGAAGAGTATGAGCCGAAGTTTGAAATACACAATGGCGCAGAATGTGTGATTGAAGATGAAAAAGACGATTGGTATCGGGTGTATGTAAATGTAGGTGTAAAACAAACCCCGGATTTGAAAGAAGGCGCGGAAGAAAATGTCCGTGACGATGTGAGAAGGGGATGGTTGCAAAAAAAACATGTGGATGTGATTTAGGAGTGTGAAATGGGCGGATTCTACGGGAAGTTATTGATCGCTGCATATATTTTATTCTGTACCAGTATGTTGGGCTTTATTTTCATGTGCATAGTGTTTGGGAGAAAAGACAATAAAACGCCATCTCCTTTGGTAAGCCCGGATAAAAAATAAAAAAACCCTCCTTTTAATTAGGCCTTTAGTAACTTGCATTTGGTTACCCCCCCTGTGTCCCCCAGTTTACGGGGGGATTATGGGGGGTGTTTGAAATCCCTTGTCATTAAATCGGGTTTTTCACTTCATCCAAAACGGTACCCTCGGAATAATTGCCAATTTCAATTTTCAGACATCCTGTTTATAATTACTTAAAAATCAAAAATTGTATTAAGCGTATCCATCTATTGCTCAGGCTATAGATTTTTTCTGAGTAACAAGTAACTATAATACAAAAAGCATGCATCCGTATCATGTCAAAACCCATTGATAACTCCATAAGAGAGATTGCAGTATCCGAACTGGATAGAAATATCGTTGTAACGGCAGGGGCGGGAACGGGTAAGACCACACTTCTGGTTGAGCGAATGTTACACGTGATTTTAGGCCATAAGAGGTTCCAAAACGAAGAAAGTCCTATCCGCAGGGTGGTGGCCATGACGTTTACAGAGAAGGCCGCCAGTGAAATGAAGGTTAGACTGATGGGGGAATTGGAAAAGATCGTAGCTGTTATTAATGGGAAAGCATCTCAAGAGGATAATATAAAGGTAGAAAAGTTTCTTGCGCATATCCGAGATACGTATCAGACGACATATCGCGAGGTCGAACGCCGTGCAAGAAAATCTCTTGAGGACATGGATAAAGCCATTATCGGGACCATTCACAGCTTTGCGGCCTATATCTTGCGTCTGTACCCCATTGAATCAAGTGTGGTACCTGGGTTTGTGGTGGACGAAGGGGATGTCTTCGATGAACTCTTTGATAAAGAATGGGAGAAGTGGCTGGAGTCAGAGCTTGTCCTTTCTTCTCCTCATGCAGACATTTGGAAGAATGTACTCAGACGATTTGACCTGGAGTCTCTTAAGAACCTTGTCAAGCGGTTATCTGGATTTACTATTCCATTGGATTCTCTTTCAGTTGATGTGGGTAATAAATCTGTAATAGATCACTCCCACCCTAATCCTCTCCCATCAGGGGGGAGGGTTTCTTGTAATCAAGCACCACATATACTCTCCTCCCCTGGTGGGAGGGGGCTAGGGGGAGGGGGAACGGCATTGTTATATTCACCGAATATCCAATCCTTGGTAGACCCATTAATTAATAAAATCAATGAGGTTGTCTCTTACTGTGAAAAGCCCAATAACAACCTTCTCTCACAATTACAGGAATTAGCAAAGATTCTCGATGGAATAAAAAAAAAGGGCGTCAGTTATTTAAATACATTAGAATATGATCTCGATAAAGAAGCTTCTAAGGCAAAGATCGGTTGGACAGACGAAGGATTTGAAACCGCACGAGAAGTCATAAAAAACGGTCATACCCTATTAAAGAAATTGAAGACCGTTGATGATGCCTTTGTTGCAACCGTGATAGGTCTCATTTCTCCATTTGCAAAGGCATTTCGGCAAACATATTTGTCTCAGGGATACGTCTCTTTTGACGGACTTCTTACCCTTGTCAGGGATTTACTGCAAAATAAGGAGTATCGTTACATTCGCGAGAAGCTGAAGAAAGATTTTCGGACGATACTTGTGGATGAGTTCCAGGACACAGACCCCGTTCAATATGAGATCGTCCTTTTCCTCTCCGAGGCTTTGGGACATCACAGCACAGACGCCCGCAAGGTAATTCTTGAGCCGGGAAAGCTCTTTATTGTAGGTGATCCTAAACAGTCCATCTATGCCTTCCGCAGGGCAGACATTGAGGCCTATGAACACGTGGTAAAGCAGGTGTGCGGACAGGATGAAACGTTAAAATTACAGGAAAATTTCAGGAGCCATTCCGGTATTATCGATGTTGTAAACCGGCTATTTGATGGAAGGATCATGGTTGAACAGCCAGGCTTACAACCCTGTTATATCCCTATCCATGCCAATCGCCTCAAAAAACATCACTCCCAAATAGTTGAGATTGTCCTGGTTTCTGATAAGGAAGGGGAAGAACTGAAAGCAGATGAGGCCAGGGAGGCAGAGGCCGAGTGGATTGCACGATGGATCATAAAACACGTAAACAACGAAGGCATTGAAGATAAATTTGCGGAAAATGGACTTCGTAAGCTTAAATACAGGGATGTGGCCTTGCTCCTGCGGGCGTTTACCCAGGTGAGGCCTTATGTTGAGGCACTAAAAAGGTATGGTATTCCTTACATCGTGGAAGGTGAAAAATACTTTTATACTACCCAGGAAATTCTTGATTTCATGAATCTCCTGCACACCATAGAGAATCCTCATGATACGATTGCCCTGGTGGGCGTACTTCGTTCTCCTATTGTGGGTTTAACGGACCGTGAGATATATGAGCTTCATAAAAATCATCTCTTAGATTACCGCAAGGACATTCCTGGTGAAACTTTCAGGAGTCATAGGATCATGGAGAGCGATGAAGATACCCATCCTTTATCCCCCCCGTGCGAAGGGGAGGCTGAGGGGGTGAATGATCTATTTGCGGACTTAAAAAAAATTGCAGAACCATTCTATGGTTTTTTAAGAAAAACCCATGCACGTGCTGGTATACTTCCCGTTTCACAACTCATTGCAGAGATTATGGATAATACCCATATTGCAGAGATTACGGCCTGTGCCTGGCATGGCGAACAGAAATTGGCTAACCTGCAAAAACTCTACCAGATGGCTTGCGACATGGAGCAGTCCGATGGTGTTTCACTCAAAAACTTTATAGACCGCATCAAAGTACGTATAAAAGAGGCCAGGGAAGAAGGGGAGAGCCCTCTTTCGGATGAGACATTGGATGTCGTGAAAATCATGACTATCCATAAATCTAAGGGACTGGAATTCCCCGTTGTCATCCTGGGCAACCTGCACGGTGAAGTAAGAAATGACAAAGAGGCGTTAGACTCTGCGGTATTTGATTGGTCTGCGTCCACAACGGGCATTGTGATCGGTAAGGGGGATCATCGGGTAAGAAATCTCCAGAGTGTCATCATTGAAAAAAAGCTGAACGATCGTTCGTGGGAGGAGGAGAAACGTGTCCTCTATGTAGCTATGACCAGGGCAAAGGAACGATTGATCCTTACAGGTTCCTTGAAGGACGACGATAAATCTTACATGGGACTGATTACACAATCGGTAAGAGATGCTGCGGGTGTCGAGCTTGGCGACGAAACATTCATGAACCTCAGTCATACAAAGGAAGATGAAAATTTGTCACCCTTTCCTAACCCCTCCCATTCCTTCGACTTCGCTCTGGACAGGCAAGGGAGGGGAAATAGCGGAGACTCGACGTCAAGGGAGGGGAATAAAACATACGAGGAAAATAAAACAGATGAGGGGAATAAAACAAGTGAGGAAGATAAAGCAAGTGCAGAAAAATTCCCTCTCCCCTTGCGGGAGAGGGTCAGGGTGAGGGGTGTTTCTCAAGGAAAATTCCCTTTAGGAAATGCAGAGATCTTTGTAGAACATTTTAGATTTGATGGGACGCATCGTCCCCAAAAGACTCCAAAGGAGAAGACCTGGGATGTCGACTGGACAGCCTTTGTTGAAATATGGAAGAAAAGAGAGGCTGCAATGATTGAGGCAACCAGGAACCCTCTCTTTGTCTCTCCGGCGACTATTGCATTCGAAGAATCGATGAAAAAAGGCATGCCCGGAGCAGCGCGTAGAACTGAAGAGATGACTCATCTTCATCCGGATGAATTTGAACAACATCGTCTGAATAACCACCATTTATCCCCTCCTTCTGAAGGAGGGGATAAATGGGAGGTTATAAAATCCAAAAGAATCAAGCCGAATACTGAACAATCGTATCCAAGCCAAGCCGCGTTAGTCGGTTCCATCTGCCACCGTGTATTAGAGGGATGGAACTTTCATGGAGATTCTCAAGAACTTCAAAGGTCAATCGAGTCAGCCGTAAAATGGGCTAATGCCTTTGAAAAAAGTGAGGTAGAACCATCTGTTCAACTTCTTGGAGAAGATTTTGCATATCAAGGGGAAAGGATTTCCCCTCCTTACGAAAGAGGGGACAAAGGGGAGGTTTCAAAACAGCAGGAAATACCCTTAGATACAATACAATTTCAGAACGTGGAATTTATAAAAGCAGAGGTAGTAAAGATACTTTCAGACTTCATTGATTCTGAGGCATATAAAGAGCTACAGGCCGTACAAATCCTTGGACGTGAGGTGCCCATATTGCTCAACTGGGACGGTCAGATCATGAGGGGTACCATTGATATTCTTTATAAAATAGGTGACCGAATCATCACCGGCGATTATAAGACAGATCACGTTACCATGACCGACCTGCCAGCAAAGGCTGAAAAATATCGATATCAAAAAGAGGTCTATGTTGAGGCCGTCAAGCGCTGCCTGAAAATAGATAATCCTGAATTTAAACTCATTTTTCTGAATTTAGGCAAGGCCGTATCTCTTTGATTCCTTTTCAATGGGATATTTATAAATTGAGAAGGAATTCTGATTCTAGAAAAAGCCAGGAAAAAAGTTTTACCTGTTTTTATGAGATAGAGCGATTTTTAATTGTCTTCGTGTTGTTACGATAACGACAAAGGTCACCTATCGCTATGGAGTGCAACGGAATAGCGGTTAGGTGGAGCGACTTGTGTACGCCCAGCATGGGCATTAACTAATGGGTGAAAGTCCCTGCGGGAAAATCACCGTAGATTCGAGGTTGAATATACGCGAACCGCTAGCAAAATTCAAGGGCGATTTCGTGAGAAATGGTCTGAAGGAAGAATGG
>JAUQXU010000420.1 GCA_030837935.1 Candidatus Brocadia sp. | reverse complement strand
GCATCAGCAACATCGAATGACTGGAATGCCTCGATTGCAGCAAACGCGAATAATGATGTTTACGTGACGTGGTCATCAACTGATCCAAACGCTGGCATAAACGCACAGGTAAGATTCTCAGGCCGACTGCATACCGACCCTATTGGCACCATTTCAAGCGGCAGTGTACTGTTCACGAGTCCAGCTTTCTATAATCCTTCGAGTGATAATCCCGAACGATGGGGCGATTACTCGGCTGTGACGGTAGACCCAAAAGACCCGTTAAGAGCATGGATTGTCAATGAAAAGATTGATAGCGCCACCATATGGGGAAGCCGTATTGGTGAAATTGGCTTCTAAATGGCGCTGATGTTTTTTCAGCGTTTAATTATGATCAGCGAAGGGACAGTTCCGCTGCACCTTCGTTGTTTTGAATACAAAATGTCAACTGCCTGCTTCCTTTTGAGGGGGAGATATTAGGCAGCTATGAAGGCAATACTATTTGATATGGACGGGGTACTTGTGGATTCTATGTCCTGTCACGCAACGGTAAGGTGATTTTGCGTTAATTATTTTCTCGAAACAAAAGATTCAACGAGAAGAATGCAAAGGGTGAGAAATAGAAGGGATCCCCAAAGGGTCTTTTTGGCTTCTCCCAGGAGCACATCGGCGCCTTCACCCGTGTGAGATGTTGTTATCGTAAGATTTGTGCCACCCATGAAGGCAGAAATTTCTTTTTGATCTATTTTGTCAAGGTTAGATTCGGTAGCATCTACATTTACCGGAAATTTTTGGGGCAACTGCGGATGCGATTTCCCGCCTGCGGTAACTGCATAAATTCCCGGAATGGTTGTCTCGTTGTATTCAAATGATCTTTCATTGTCAATGAATCGTGGCTGTACGATAGTTTGTGTACCTTCCGGGTTGGTTATTTCGATGGCGTTCATATCGTAGGGACAGGGAAATTGCCAACCGTGATTGACCAGGATTTCCTTATGTACCTCCTCTGTCGTACTACCAGATACATATCTGCACAGCTGTTGCATGAGCGGAAGGAAAAAGGGTTTTACGGGCAGATCGGTCCATTCTCTATCGATCGACGATGTAAAGAGCACCACCTTTCCACGTTCTATTTGCCGTTCAATAATGGCTGGTGTATCATCGGAAAAGGAAAGTACCGTTTTGCAATTCCCCAAGGGCGTTGGATCAATATAAAACATCCGATAAAACTTTACTGAAGACAATGTATTCATTTGGGTTTCAGACAGGACGCGTATAACAGGATGGATAGGCTCTGAGGTTTTCAGGTGAAGGGGCTGTTCTTCTGATAACGGGCTATCACTGGAAAATGTCCGTGTCGTGTGAAGCCGGTGAGGAAGGAGCGCGCTCAATGCATTATTGTAGTAAGCAGCATCCACCTTATTGCCCAGTGAAAAAATGACCGATCCACCCTCTTTTACGAACTTTTCCAGTTCCCGGATTTTTTCGGATGGTAAAGTTTCAACATTACACAAGAAGACAATATTGAAATCAGCAAAGGCAATGTTGTTAACTTCCTGGATAGAACATATCAGTGGTTTGATAGAGGACGCATGTTCACGTCCGGGATTTAATGCCTTCTCAAGATAGAAAGTTTCACTCTCATAAATATTTGTTTTAGGGTCACCGTCAATCAGCAAGGTATCGAGTTTGTGTAACGTATTCATCGTGAAATATCGCTTATTGTCTGCGTTTAAATTATCCCCGGCAATCTCGACCCAACCTACATGGTCTTTCCCCTTCTCCACCGTAAAGAAAAATTCCTTTGATTCCGATGCGTGGGCATCTATATTGAAAAATCCCTGGGTTACTCTCTTCCCGTCAAGCAACACTTGTACCAGGACATCCTTAACCCGTCCCGGTGAAAAATTGGATATCGTTACCTTGATTTGGCCTTCTGCATCTCTCTCTAATATATCAAGCCGGGGTTCAACCCTGGTGATAGCTATATTTTTTAGCGTCTTGCCTTCCGATATATCTATGATATGAACCTTAGATACATGTCTTCGTAATTTTTCATGTCCAATCTTGAACCAACTGGGGTCCCACCCATTTCGCGTGAGGTCGGTGAGCAAAAATATTCTTTTTACCGGCGACTTGGCGGTGGTTAAAACTTCGACTGCTGTATCCAATGCAGTCGCAATATGAGTGGTTGTAAAACCGGGCTGTAATAGTTCTATGGAGTTTAAAATATGTTTTTTGTCATAATCAAGTTCTGGCAGGACTTGTGATGCTATGCCAGAGCATCCAATTATCACGGCATCATCGTCTTTCGTGAAGGTATCAACGATCCTTTTTGCAGCCGCTTTAGCAGATATAAAAAACGACTCGTGACGGTCTGCATACTGCATACTGTAAGAGTCATCTATTATCACAACGTTGCTTGTAGGAATGTTTTTTTCCGCAGTACCACTGCCAAGGTTTTTTATAAGTGGCCTGGCAAGGGCTATAGCAAGGAAGATGAGCAGAGAAGTCCTTAGGATCAAAAGGATCAGTTGGCGAAGTTTGAATTTTACGTAAATGCGTTTGTTGGTTTCTAATATAAAGTCGATGGCTGCAAACTTATGCGCGACTGCCTTTTTCTTGTTTATGAGATGGATGATAATGGGGATGCTTGCACCCAGGATACCCAATAACAAAATAGGGTTAAGAAAGGAGAGCATACTTATAAAAGTTAAAAATCAAAGATAAAAAAATTAAAATACATATCAATTATTTTACATCAACTCTTCCGGATTGAACGCAGGGCGCTTTCTCTTCTCTCAAGAAACTTGATCAATGCCTGATCTAACGGTATCGAAGAGTTAATGAGCCAGTAATCTATCTGATTTTCAAAGCAGGATTGTTTGAATTTTTCAAGAAAGTGGTTAATCTCAGAAAGATATCGGTTCTTAATGGATTTAGGATCTGCCAGAATACGTCTGTCATCTTCCATAGATTCAAAAAAAGTGATCGTTTCGAAAGGAAAGGTCAGTTCGTAGGGATCGAGTATCTGAAATAAGATAATCTCGTTTTTTTTGAACTGGAAATATTTTAATTGATGGATTATTTTTTTTGTGTCGTCAAAAAAATCAGATATGATAATGATTAATGACCGGCGGCCAATCTTTTCGATAAATTCACTGAGTATGACACCGGCATTTGATTTTCCCATAGTCTTTGATTCCGTCAGTGCATTCAGGATGGCATGGAAATGTGCAAGGCGGGATCTGGGGGGTATATATTGAAGTACCCTGTCGCTAAAACTGACAAGCCCAACAAGGTCTGATTGTTTTAATAATAAATAGGATAATGAAGCCGCAAGGGTAGCGGCATATTCAAACTTGCTGACACCTGTTGATTTATATCCCATTGACCCGCTGGTATCGAGGAATACAAAACACTTGAGATTCGTTTCCTCCTCGAATTGCCTGACATAATATCTGTCGGTCTTCGCCAGCACTTTCCAATCGATGTGTTTTATCTCGTTGCCTGGAGAATATTCCTTATGTTCCAGGAATTCGATACTGGAACCCTTGTAAGGACTTTTGTGAATGCCCGACAAGACCCCGTCCACAATAAGTCTTGCACGTAATTCCATGCTGGCGATCTTTGATAGCGTTACGGGATCAAAAGGATTCTCTGCCATAAAACTAATTTTGTCTTATCAAACTAATCTGTCGGGGAATTACATGAGGTATTTTTTTCAAAACGCGTATTTATTTTGAGTGTTCTTTTATGGTATCAAGTAATTGATCGATAACGTGCAAGGATGTTTTCCCCTCAGCCTCGGCGTTGAAATTCGTGATAATGCGGTGTTGTAGGATCGGTTTGGCAATTGCCCGCACGTCGTTGCACGTAGCTGCGTACCGGCCATCAAGTAACGCACGCGCCTTACCGCCGAGAATAAGAAATTGGGAGGCACGGGGACCAGCCCCCCAGCTGATCCATTTTTTTATAAAGTCGGGAGCACTCGAGTCCGTTGGTCTTGATCCACGGACTAATCTGATGGCATATTCAAGCACATGATCGGCGACGGGTACCCTGGTAACTAAGTCTTGAAGGTTCATTATTTCTTCAGGACTAAACACCTTATCTACCATCGGCTTAAAAGCGGATGTTGTGGTTCGTACAATTTCGATTTCTTCTTCTTTGGAGGGATATTGGACATCAATTTGAAACATGAACCGGTCCAATTGTGCCTCAGGTAAGGGATATGTCCCCTCCTGTTCGATAGGATTTTGCGTAGCAAAGACAATAAAAGGGAGATCGAGGATATAGGTGGCCCCGCTGGCCGTGACTTTATATTCCTGCATTGACTGAAGCAACGCTGCTTGTGTTTTCGGTGGTGTACGGTTAATTTCATCAGCAAGGAGAATATTGGAAAAGATCGGGCCCTTAATAAACTTGAAAAACCTTTTTCCCGTAGCATGATCTTGTTCTAAGATATCCGTTCCGGTAATGTCAGCAGGCATAAGATCGGGAGTGAACTGGATACGGTTAAACTTCAAATTTAAAACATCTGCAAGGGTACTGACAAGGAGCGTTTTGGCAAGTCCAGGCACCCCCACAAAAAGACAATGTCCTTTGCAAAAGAGAGCGATAAGGAGAGAATCAATAACTTCTTCCTGTCCTATAATGACCTTTGCAATTTCTTTTTTTATCTTATGACGGCCGTTTACTATCTTTTCGATAGCTTGACGGTCTGTCTTTTCGGTTTCAGTTGGAGTCATAATAAATAATAAATAAAAAGAGCGACGGTGTTGAAGCTGCTCAGATAAGCCCAAAACTGAGCGAATTACTACCAAGGCTTTTCCCCAACACCGACGCGCTATTACTTTTACCAAAAATTAGACTATTTGTGAACGAAAATTTTAAAAATATGAAACTATAGAGCAAACTGAAGAGGTAAGAGAAATCATTCGTTATGGCTGAAATAGGCCAGTAGGTCTGGTATTTCGAAAAGATATTGTAAATCCCGTTTCTGAACTATATTATGTAAAAAAAAGAATTAATCCCCGGAGAATACTATACAATGCCAATGTTTTAAATTGATTACATAGACTGTGAGATTGAGCTGATTAATAATAAGTTATATCTATTTGTTGTAAATAAATATAAATACTAATTGAGTATAGCATATAATGGCTTGAGAAACGATGATAATTTGCTATTGGAATAATAATTGCGCCTTTTAGATTAGTTTAGTCGTAGCCGTTTAGCCGTATTCCATCTGTCTTGACGTAATATTTTTTCCTTTTCAGAATAGTATACTTGAATGAAAACATATCGGAAGGAGGTGGGAAGATAGAGAAAATATAAAAATAATTTATCTAATACTGTTGTAATTAATTTGTATAAAAGATAGTATTTTGGGAGGAAAGGGCTAACTTTATGAAATTCTTTTCTAATAAAATAGTAATGAGTGTGTGGTTGTTGTTGATAACCCTTGGAATATTTACCTTCGGCCTGGGAATCGTTGAAGCCGGCGATCCAAATGGTTCTGCTACATATTCAGATAGTATTGGGGGGTTAAAATATTCCATAAATTTTACATGGACATTAGTCGCTGCTTTTTTAGTATTTAGCATGCAGGCGGGATTTGCCTTTTTAGGTGGCTTTTTAAAACAAAAGAACATGCTTGGTTATCTGGCTCATTGCCTTATTGATGGCACATTGGGAGCAATCGTTTTTTTCCTTTTTGGCTTTGCCTTGATGTTCGGTGGTTCTAAGCTTTGTCCAGGACTTGATGGTGGCAATGCATTTGTCGGTTGGGATGGGTTCTTCCTTTGCGGTGATGCATATGATGTTCAAACGATTATGTTCTGGCTCTTCCAGATGGTGTTTGCAACGAAAACTGTTTCAATTATCGCAGGTGCTGTTGCGGCGAGGATGAAATTCGTGCCATATCTTGTTTATAGTATTTTGATGTGTGGTATAATTTATCCCGTCTATGGACACTGGGTATGGGGTGGTGGATGGTTAAGCACGCTTCCCATCGGGGCGGGAGTTAAAGACTTTGCGGGATGTGCCTGCGTTCATACAATTGGTGGAATTATGGCATTGGTGGGGGCATGGGTAGTTGGTCCGAGAAGTGACAAATACAATCCAGATGGAACGCCCAATGCTATTCCCGGTCATAATATGACATTTGTTGTAATTGGTACCTTGATACTTGCCTTTGGCTGGTTTGGTTTCAATGCGGGAAGCACCCTTGCAGCAACTGATTTACGTATGTCGGTTATTGCAAGCAATACATTTATTGCTGCTGCTGCTGGCGCTTCTATAATGCTCTTTTTACAATGGGCATTAACGGGTTACATTGATGTGGCTTTCATCTGTAATGGAGCATTGGCTGGATTAGTAGCTGTTACAGCGCCATGCGCGTACGTTGCCCCATGGGCCGCTGCTGTTATTGGACTTCTTTCCGGTTTGATTATGAGAGCCGCCGTATGGCTTGTTGAGGTAAAGTTTAAGGTTGACGACCCGCTTGGTGCTGTAGCGGTCCATGCAGCAAATGGTATATGGGGTATGCTTGCTGTGGGTATCTTTGCAGACGGCACCTACGGTGGCGTAAGTGGTTTAATAACAGGACAGGGCGGCCAATTACTTGCCCAATTCATCGGAACGGTAGTCGCCATCGCATGGGCAGTTGCATGGGGAGCTGCAATATTTTTTGGTCTGAAATATACCATAGGGATACGGGTATCTGAACTTGTCGAGTTCGAGGGCACAGATATGCATATACATGGTTCACCATGTTATATTGCAGAAGAGAAATTCTTTACACCTGTATCGGAGGAATTCACCCGAGAGGATTTACAGAAGGAAAAAGAACAAGTCTCTATCCTTGAACAAGCAATGAGCAGGGATAAAGAGAGAGAAAAGATTTATTCCGAAAAACTGGGTCGATGGGTATATGCAGCAATAAAAAAAGAGAAGACGAATAAGAAGTAAGATTTATTGTAGCTATTGAAGTAATTGAAAGCATTTAACTTAATGATGGAGGTTTTTCATGAAAAAGATTGAGGCGATAATCAGACCGGAGAAATTTAATATTGTCAGAGATGCCCTGACTGAATTGGGTTATCCCGGGATGACCGTTACCGAGGTGAAAGGGCACGGCAGCCAAAAGGGTATCAGCGAGGTATGGCGCGGAAGAAGATACAGAGTTGATCTCCTTTCAAAAATTAAGATCGAGATCACCGTTAAGGACACCGACGTGGAAAAGATTGTTAATACTATTATCAATGAGGCGCAGACGGGGAGCATCGGTGACGGAAAGATATTTGTTTTCAATGTGGAAAACGTATATCGTATTCGCACAAAAGAGTCGGGCGAGTCTGCGGTTTAAAGTAAGTAATATAAGTTAACTTTTATATGGCTGATGCTGCCCCGGGAGTTGCGGGGCAGCATCGGCAATTTTCATGGAAGCATTGAATTGAAAAGACATGCTTTTATATTCATTCTCCTCAGTGGGATATTAGTTTACCCGGCAAACAATGTATATGCCGGAGATCCCAGCGGATCCCATACCTATTCTGAAAGCATACAGGGATTAAAATTTTCCGTAAACTTTGCATGGACGTTACTCAGCGCCTTTTTAGTATTTAATATGCAGGCAGGATTTACCTTCCTTGGCGCAGGCTTTGTCCAAAAGAAAAACACACTCAACTATCTGGCGATGAGTTTTGTTGATTTTTGTGTCGGCGCACTGGTCTTTTGGCTTGTTGGTTTTGCCCTTATGTTTGGTGGTTCAAAACTCACCCCGGGTCTGTCCAGCGGAAACCCATTTGTTGGTTATAGTGGATTTTTATTACTGGGTAATTCCTACGACGTTTCGACGGCGATGCTCTGGATGTTTCAAATCATGTTTGCTGCCACTGCCTGTACCATTGTTACGGGTGCTGTGGCAGAAAGGTTTAAATTCCATGCACATGTACTTTATAGTGTCTTTTTGTGTGGTGTGCTTTATCCCATATTTGGACACTGGATGTGGGGTAAGGGGTGGTTGGAGATGCTGCCATTTGGAGTAGGCGCAAGGGATTTTGCCGGTTCCGGGGTAGTGCATGGAATAGGTGGTTTGATTGCATTTGTTGCAGCATGGATGGTAGGACCACGGTATGGAAAATATAATCCCGATGGCAGTCCGAACGTAATCCACGGCCATAATATGCTTTACATCGTAATAGGCACCCTTACCTTAATGTTTGGATGGTTTGGCTTTAACGCGGGCAGTACGCTTGCAGTTACAGAGCTTCGGGTATCTATCATAGCGGTAAATACCTTTTTGGCTGCCGCATCAGGAGCCGTTACCCTGCTCTATCTTTCATTTTGTATGACAAAAAAGTCTGATGTTATTATGACCTGCAATGGTGCGCTGGCAGGTTGTGTGGCAATCACGGCATCCGGAGCATATGTACCACATTGGGCTGCAATTATCATAGGAATTGTTGCTAGTTTGATTACAAGAATTTCCCTTTATATTATCGAAAGTAAATTAAAGGTCGATGACCCCGTAGGTGCCATTTCAGTTCATGGAGCAAATGGGCTCTGGGGCTTGCTTTCGGTTGGAATCTTTTCTGACGGAACTTATGGAGGCGTGAAGGGGTTGATTACAGGTTCTGGTTGGCAGTTATTAGCACAGTTTATTGCATGTATTACCTTAGTGGCATGGTGTTTTTCTGTAGGGTTCTTATTTTTCTTTATTATGAAACGCATGCTCGGCCTTCGGGTACCTGTCAATGTTGAGCGTTCTGGCATAGATGTGTACGAACACGGCACAAGTTGTTATCCGGGGCTTTGATTCAAAAACTGTCGGAAATATTGCATACGTTATCAATTTG
>JAUQXU010000419.1 GCA_030837935.1 Candidatus Brocadia sp. | reverse complement strand
CGGATGGAGAAGGTGTTGTATCCGCGATGAAAAAGGCCTTGAAAAGCGCAAATTTAAAACCAGAAGATGTCCAGTACATCAGCGCTCATGGAACAGGCACGCCGGCTAATGACAAAGCAGAAACGATCTCTATTAAAAAGGTGTTTGGGAATAAACCAGAGCATCTTGCAATTAGTTCAATAAAATCAATGATTGGCCATACTATGGGTGCTGCTAGTGCCATTGAAGCTATTACCTGTGCCTTAGTAGTTCAAAACGATATTATTCCTCCCACGATTAATTATGAAACTCCGGATCCGGAATGTGATCTGGATTATGTGCCAAATGTTATGAGAAAACGTCAGGTAAATATTGCATTGAACAATGCCCATGCCTTTGGTGGTAACAACAGCTGTCTGGTTGTAAGAAAGTTCGCACGCTAAAGTTTCCTGGTTCGGCAATTGTTGGTGAGCGAGTATCTTAGAGATGAGGTTCATGATGGAAAAAACGAGGATTGTTATTACTGGTGTTTCGGTTATCTCGCCCGTTGGGGGCACTAAGGAGATTTTTTGGAATAATTTAATCAATGGTGTATCGGGTATTAAACCTGTTACCTTATTCGATGTAAGTAAATATACCAGTAAACACGCCGGTGAGATTCCTGACTTCGATGCAAAGGTCTATCTTGGACAAAAAGGAATCCGCCATATCGATAGAACCTCCCTCCTCGCATCTTCTGCAACGGTTTTGGCCATCAAAGATGCTAATCTGGAAAACAATACTTATAGTGGTGATGAATTAGGTATAGTTATAGGCTCTACGTATGGAAGCATAGATAGTATCAGTTCCTTTGATTTTCAGTCATTGCGTGAAGGTCCTAATTATGTAAATCCTATGGATTTTCCTAATACCGTGCTGAATGCACCTGCAAGCCGCGCCTCTATTTTTTGCAAGGCGACAGGGCTAAATACGACATTATCAAATGGTGTTACCAGCAGTGTTGATGCCATTATTTATGCCTCTGATTTCCTTCGAATGGGTCGTGTAAAGGCTGTTGTTGCCGGGGGCGTGCATGGATTAACTCATGACATATTTTGGGGTGCACATAATTCCAAAATATTATCGGGAAGCAAAGATGGAACTTTGGAAATTTGTGCGCCGTTTGATAAAAGGCGCAATGGGATGGTCATGGGCGAAGCATCGGCGTTAGTTATCCTCGAGACCTTGGAAGATGCGCTTAAAAGAAATGCCCATATTTATGCAGAAATTAAGGGTTATGGGACCGCATTCGATCCAAGAGTGGCTACGAGCAAGGGTTATCAGATAGATGGTGGCAAAAGAGCCATCATGAGTGCAATCAAAGATGCTAATCTTACACTGAATGATATATCTTATATATCTGCCAATGCTTATTCTGGTGTCTATGGTGACGCGATGGAAACCAGAGTTATTAAAGAGGTCTTTGGTATGAGAGCTAATCTTATTCCCATAACCGCCATGAAATCCATGACTGGTGAATGCTATGATGCTTCAGGTGCGCTGCAAACAATTGCAGCTTCTATGTCCATAAACACCCACACAATTCCCCCCACAATTAATTATAAGGAGCTCGACCCTGAATGTGATTTAGATTATGTTGCCAATATCGCAAGGGTCTTACCTGTCAAAAATGTCCTGATCAATACATTCTCACGGCTGGGAAACAATTCGTCCCTAATCATTTCCAAATACAAACAGTAATTCATGATGCCTTCCAAGCGATGTATTCAATCCACAAAAAAGGATAGTTTGTATTCTTGCTATGATGTAATTGTAATTGGTGCAGGTATAGCCGGTTTAGTCTGTGCTGCTTTTCTTGCCAAAGACGGAAAAAAGGTACTTATTCTTGAACAACACTCTATTCCCGGTGGTTATTGCACTTCTTTTAAGAGAAAAGGTTTTAACTTCGATGCGGCAGTTCATCATATTGGGGGTTGCGGGAAATGGGGTATTGTCGGTCGCTGCTTTAAGACATTAGGAATAGAAATGGATTTTTATCCTCTCGACCCAATGGATCATCTTATATTCCCTCATTTCACTATTGAAATTCCAGCTGATTTAGACCAATACATGATCCGGCTGCAAGATCGCTATCCTATGGAAAGAGATAAAATAGCGGATTTCTTCCGGGATTTTATAAAACTTTATCGTGCCACATTTAACAATGAGAAGAGTCAAATTATCGATAGATATAAGGATCAGACGTATAACGAGATGCTGAATGCCTTTTTTAAAAATGAGGAGCTCAAGATGATACTTTCCGGTCAGTGGGGTTACATAGGGCTCCCCCCTGCTCAAGCTTCCGCTATTGGCATGTGCCAAATGATGATCAATTATCTCAAAGACGGTGCCTTTTTCCCTGCTGGTGGTACGCAAAAGTTTGCTAACGTCATTTTTAAGAAATTTGTTGATTTTGGCGGGCATGTTATGCTATCATCGGCAGCAAAGCAAATCTTATATGATGGCAAAGTCGTTACTGGCGTCAAAGCAGAAGAAGGCATAGATATACCATCAAAATTGATTGTCTCAAATATTGATGCACATCGAACTTTTTTTGAATTGCTACAGGGCAAACTACCTTTGCCCTTCCTTCAAAAACTTGAAGAGATGAAGGAAAGTTGTTCCTTTTTCCTTCTGTACTTGGGTGTAAGTGAAGGTATAGATTTAAGCAAATTAAAAAGAGGATTTTATCATACGGCCACAGATATGAGTTCCATCGAAGATGAGTGGATGTATGTATCGGTTCCAACAAAGATATGTCCTACCCTTGCACCAGCAAACAAACAAATAATTTCTGTTGTTGCTTATACAAAGGAAGGGAAATATAATGATGCTACGGGTTGGAAATCTTTTAAAGAAAGTATGACGCAGAGGACAATAAATCGATTAGAGGAATACGTTCCTGACATAAAAAAACATATTGAAGTAAAAGATGCGGCTACTTCGAAAACATTGGAGCGGTATACGTCAAACAGAGATGGGGCCGCCTACGGTTGGGCGGTCACTGCGGATCAAATATGGGAGAATAGACTTTCACCCAAGACACCAATTGACAATCTGTATTTGACCGGTCATTGGACAAGACCAGGCCCTGGAATTTGTGCTGTGGTCTCTTCTGGTTGGGGTGTTGCTAATTTAATTATGGAGAATTGGAGGTAAATAATTTATGAAAAGGAAAATGATGTTGATTAATCCACATAAGCCGGGCAGGCATGGTGAAGAGAGTATAACCGTAATCGTCCAAATGCCTTTGAATCTTGCTTATGTTGCTG
>JAUQXU010000418.1 GCA_030837935.1 Candidatus Brocadia sp. | reverse complement strand
GGGGTTTGACAAAGAGACATTGAAATTTGAACGTCACAAATTCAAACTTGAGAAGAAAATAGCGTCCCTCGAATCTGAAGTTGAAAACACTAAATACGGACAGATGTACGAAATTAGAGGAAAGATTGCTGGACCAAATGGGAGAACCTTGACCGTATGTACGATGTGGATGACAGAGACGGCGACAGGAGACACAAAATTCATTACTATGTATCCAGATAAGGAGAGTAAAAATGACCTATAATTTATTTGAGGAAGTTGTTTTATTAAACGATATATCTGAAAAAGGATTAAAGAAAGGTGATGTGGCAACAATCGTTGATCATCATCCTGTAACCGAGGGTGAAGATGGATATACATTAGAAGTATTTAATGCCCTTGGTGATACGGTAGCCGTAATTACTGTATCAGAATCTGCTATTACACCATTAACAGAGAAAGAGATTTTCAGTGTGCGGTCATTAGCAGTATAAATTCAGGAACGATGTATTGTATACCATAATGGTCTGCAGTTGGATATGTTCTTTAGCCTGCATTTCTTGAAAAGGTTCTTTTGAAAACCCCTTTATAATTTTGTTTATACCCTCCCACTATCTCTGCGATCTCTGCAGTCTCTGCGGTGAGCCGAACTGTTTTGAGATACCTCCGAATTGGGGTCAAACCTTATCTATTGACAAACAAAGCAAAGAATGCTAAAGTAATGCCCTTATTATGGCAAGACCTTTACGCATTGAATATCATGGAGCATGGTATCATTTTACCTGTCGTGGTAATGAGAAGAATGCTATATTTAAAGATGACGGAGACAGGGAAACATTTTTAAATATATTACAAGAAAGTATTGAAAAATACAAGGTGGAATTACATGGTTATGTACTTATGGATAATCACTTCCACCTTATTCTCCATACGCCACTGGGAAATCTTAACCGATTTGCACAACGGTTTAACACTGCATACACAGGGTATTACAACAGAAGGCATAAACGTGTAGGGCATCTCTATCAGGGGCGTTATAAAGCAGTTCTTGTTGATAAGGATGCTTATCTTCTGGAGCTTTCCCGTTATATTCATTTAAATCCCGTCAGGATACAAAAAGTTTATAAACAGAGGTTATCCGATCGGCTTGCTCAGTTACGTAATTATCGATGGAGCAGCAATCGCGGATACGGATTTGTACGATATCGGGATAATTTTGTTTGTTACAGCAGCGTTCTTGGATATTTGGGCGGGGATAATGATGATGGACGCAAACGATATAGAGAATTTGTTGAAGAAGGACTCACGAAGGAAATTGAATCACCCTTTAAAGACGTTAAAGGACAAGTGGTTCTTGGGGAAACGGGCTTTGTTGATTGGGTTTATCAAAATGTGCTAAAGAAAAACAAGGGCAAACTTGATTTAACCGAACAACCAGGATCAAAGAAACTCATCAAAGAAATACACGTGGACAAAATAGTGGATCAGATATGTGAGACTTTTATGGTCGAGAGGAATCAATTATTAAAACGCCGGTCGAACGCTCAAGAGGCGAGAATGGTACTTATAGAATTATGTTGCCGTTATTTATTACTCCATAAAAGTTTAAGAGAAATAGGCCGGGAATTAGGTGGCCTGACGGTTGGCGGTATGAGCCATGCCAGAAAGAGATTACAAGAGAGGTTAAAGCAAAATGATTTTTTAAGGTCGCAGTTTAACCGGTGTGTTATTGCACTCGACAATATATAAAGGCATCAATTTACCTGGAGATGGGGAAGGATAAATCTTGTATCTTTCGTATTTTTCGTTGAAGGGTATTGCCAAAAGGGTAGAATTTTTCAGTGAACTCTATGTAAAGGTTTTTTTATGGAAATCAGGAAATTTAAAAAGCTTCTCGTTGCCAACCGCAGTGAAATAGCAATACGGGTCTGCCGGGCAGCGCATGAACTTGGCATTCATACCGTGGCAATTTATTCCCACGAAGATCGCTTTGCTCTTCATAAATTTAAAGCAGACGAGGCGTATCAGATCGGTATGGGCAACGAACCGGTTAAGGCCTATCTGGACATCGACGGAATCATTCAACTGGCCAAAGAGAAGGAAGTTGACGCCATACATCCTGGTTATGGGTTTCTCTCGGAGAATGCCAGGTTTGCCCGCGCTTGTGAACAGGCAGGCATTACCTTTGTCGGTCCCCGTCCTGAAATTCTCCAGATGCTTGGCGATAAAACCTCCGCCAGAAAGATTGCCGTCGAATCACAGGTTCCTATACTCTCCGGATCTGATCACCCCTTGAAAAGCCTGGATGAGGCCAGGGATATTTGCGGTAAACTGGGATACCCTGTTATCATCAAGGCTGCCCATGGCGGCGGCGGCCGCGGCATGCGTGTGGTTCGCAGTGAGCTGGAATTGGGCCATCGCCTGAATGAAGCGCAGCGTGAATCTCTGACGGCCTTCGGTTCTGACGAGTGTTTCATAGAAAAATACGTAGAAAAGGCACGCCACATTGAGGTGCAGATACTCGGTGACAAGCACAACAATATCGTGCACCTGTTTGAACGCGACTGTTCACTTCAAAGACGTCACCAGAAAGTCGTTGAGATTGCCCCTGCGCAGAATCTCGAAAGAAGCATCAGGCAGCGTATCTGTGATGCAGCCGTAAAAATATGTAAATCAGTGAACTACGATAACGCTGGTACCGTAGAATTTCTTCTTGACACGGAAACCAACAAGTATTACTTCATCGAAATTAACCCCAGAATCCAGGTCGAACACACCGTCACAGAAACAATAACAGGGTTTGATCTGGTGAAGCGGCAGATATTGATCAGCGAGGGATTCCCGCTTAATTCACCGGAAATCCGCATACCGAGCCAGGAAGCAATTCAGATCAACAGCATTGCCTTCCAGTGCCGGATTACCACCGAGGATCCTTCCAACAAGTTTATTCCTGACTACGGCCGCATCCAGCATTATCGTTCTGCAGGAGGCATGGGCATTCGTCTTGACGCCGGCACTGCATTCTCCGGTGCCCTCGTTACTCCTTACTACGACTCCATGCTCGTGAAAGTTACGGCTTTCGGAACTTGCTTTGAAGAAACGGCGCGCCGTATGGACAGGGCATTGCATGAGTTCCGGATCCGTGGCGTGAAAACCAATATTCCATTTCTCATTAATTTGGTCAACCACAAAGATTTTCTGAAAGGCAAAT
>JAUQXU010000417.1 GCA_030837935.1 Candidatus Brocadia sp. | reverse complement strand
GTAAGTATTTTATGGAGAGGCTATGAAAAAACAACATAAAGGAAGTTCAAAAGGTATTGTTTCATGGCCTGTTGATGAGCGTCCAAGAGAACGACTGCTAAGCAGAGGACCACACTCATTGACCGATGCAGAATTGATTGCGATCTTGGTTAGGGTTGGGTTTCAGGGAACTAATGCTGTTGAATTAGGGCGCAACCTTATGAAACAATTTGGCTCATTGCGGGCAATGGCAGAGGCGCCGTTATCTGCAATGCTTGATGTTAAGGGTTTAAAGGGTGCAAAGGTCGCTCAATTAGCGGCTGCGATGGAGATTGCAAGGCGTGTTTCTTTGCCGGATGGCAAGAAACGCATTCAGATAAAAGGCACTGCGCAAGCAGGTGAATATGTGAAGGAACGGTTAAGAGGTTTGCCTGATGAACATTTTAGGGTTCTTTATCTGAATCGTCAAAATCGTCTGCTTGATGATGTGCTTGTCGCTCAAGGCGTTGTTGATGGTGTCAAACCACCGGTAAGATGCATAATTACCCATGCCCTGCGAACAAATGCAAGCAGTCTGATAGCAGCACATAATCACCCTTCCGGGACAATTGATCCGAGCGAATCAGATATAATACTGACTCGTGATATAATTTCAGCTACACGACCGCTTGGCATGAAGATATTGGACCACATCATCGTTGGAGAAGAAACAACATACAGCTTTGCAGATAGCGGATTGCTTGATGAACTGGAACTGGAATCTTTTTCACCGTATCCGGCAAAAAGAAAACAAATGAAAATTAAGGAGTCGGCATTATGATGCCTGAGCAGCGGCAGGAAATTATTAGATTGCTTGAAAAGGGTGAGGAACTATCTCCTGAATGGGCAAGAATCCTTTTTCCACCGGAGAAACGGGAATATGAGCTTGTCTATCACGGCAAGGAACGGGAAGAAGACATCCTTGCCGATACGCTGGCCGTGCCTTTGCAGCCTGTGCGGACTTTCGGAAGCAACGGTGAGTGGTCTAATATGCTCATCTTTGGCGACAACCTTCAGGTAATGAAATCGCTGTTGGAGATGAAAAAGGCTGGGAAGCTTTGCAACGCTGACGGGACTCCGGGAGTAAGGCTTATATATATTGATCCTCCGTTTGCAACAAAGCAAGAGTTTCGTGGCACTGAAGATCAAAAAGCTTATCAGGACAAGATCGCTGGTTCAGAGTTTATTGAATTCTTGCGTAGGCGAATGATACTTATTAGACAACTATTGAGTGATGATGGTGCTTTGTTTGTCCATCTTGATCAGAAAAAAGGGCATTATATAAAGGTTCTGCTTGATGAAATTTTCGGAGAAGGAAACTTCCGGAACGAGATAATAGTTCGTAGGATTCAAAAGAATTATATCGAAAGAGAGTATATTGCGTCTCTTAATCTGGCCACAGACTCTATCTATGTCTACTCTACTGGAAGCCAAGCTGTCTTTGCTCCCGTCTATAAAAAGATGGTTATTGAAGAAACATGGCACTCCCTAGATGCGCCTAATTGGTCAGGAACTCGTCCCAATCTTGTTTATCCGCTATTTGGCAAAATGCCTCCTAAAAATCGTTGTTGGGCATGGGTAAAGGATCGGGCGGAGGCAGCAATAAAGGCTGGAGATTTACGACCAAATCCTAAAACGGGAAAACCAGAATATCGAATTCCAGCGAGAGATAAAGTAGTTTGTACAAGCTTATGGGATGATCTATTGGCGTACTCGTTTGCTTCCGAATATCCCACGGAAAAGAGTGAAAGTCTTATGTTGAGAATAATAGAAATGGGATCGAAGCCTGGCGATATTGTACTTGACTCTTTTGCTGGTTCAGGCACTACACTTGCCGTTGCAGAAAAGCTTGGTAGACGTTGGATTGGCGTGGACTGCGGCAAGCTGGCAATTTATACGATGCAGAAACGTCTTTTGAATATTGCTGAAAGTAAGGATTTAGAAAATACCAAAAAGAAATATGACAAGCAATGCAAGCCGTTTACCCTCTATAATGCTGGTCTTTATGATTTTTCAAAGTTGAAAGAACTCTCCTGGGATTCATGGCGGTTTTTTGCCCTACAGCTCTTCCAATGCCGTGATGAGCCTCATTCAGTTGGTGGTATTAAGCTTGACGGCTATCTAAAAGGCGCAAGTGTCCTTGTCTTTAATCACATGAAGGAGAAGGGCGTGAGAATTGACGAAGAAACAATTGAGAGCCTTCATGAAGCCCTTGGCACGCGTATTGGCAACAGGCTTTTCATCATAGCCCCTGCATTAACGTTTGACTTTCAGCAGGACTACATAACATTAGGCAATGTCCGTTATTATGCCCTACGAATACCCTATTCTATTATTAACGAACTTCATCAGCGGGAGTTTACCTGCCTGAAGCAGCCTTCGGATGAAATGGCTGTAAATGATACGGTTGAAGCTGTCGGGTTTGATTTTATCAGGACGCCGGAATTGAAGTTTGAATGTGGTGTAAGAAAAGGAAAAAGGGAATCTCAGGATACGGCATATATTAAAATCAAGACCTTCAAGAGTGAGGCGGTTGTCAGAGAGCCTATGCGCAAAAAAGAAAATCTGGAGACACTTTCGATGGTTATGCTGGATTACGACTTTGATGATAATTCACAGGTCTTTGACCTTGATGCCGTCTTTTACGCCGATGCGCTTGAAAAGACTGGCTGGGCGCTTAACTTTCCCATTGATTCGATAGGCAAAAAGATAATGGCGGTCTATATTGACATTTATGGCAATGAAGCGCGTGTTGTTATTGAACCTGAGCAGTTTGGAATTACTTTGGCAAATAACAACAAGGGGAAACGGTAAGAATGACGACTCGCGGTGACAGAAAAACTTTTAAGAATGAAGACCTCATCCTTAAGGTCACAGCTAATATTAATCCCTCCGTATGGGATGAGACTAAATATGAGGCATTTCTTGATGAACTCTGCGGGATGCGGGAATATCAGAAAGAAGCCATCCGAACAACATTGAGGTATCTCCTCGGCGGCAAATATGCAAACATTCGTGAACTTGCAAAAGAGAATTTTGAAAGCAACGATGAGATTCAGCAGCGTTACGGCTCCTGGGCAGGCATGGAGCGGCATCTGCAGTTGCCGGATCAACTGTCCTGCTCAATAGACCTTGCTACCGGCACTGGCAAGAGCTATGTGCTATACGGACTTGCCGCAATATTGCTTGCAGAAGGCAGGGTTGATAGGGTGCTTGTTCTTTGCCCATCGAATACAATAGAGGCGGGTTTGCTTGAAAAGTTTCGTGGACTTGCCGGCAATTCCGACCTGCGGGATGTATTGCCAAATGGACCAAAAGTCCAATCACCAAAGATAATAAATGCCTCTGAAACCATCGTTGACGGTTCAATATGTGTGGAGAATTATCATGCAATCCTTGAGCATGTAAAGTCATCCATCCGCGATAGCCTCAAAGGACGCGGAGAAAGGGTTGCTGTTTTCAGCGATGAGGCCCATCATGTTGCAAATGAGACCGACACAAAGGCAAAGAAGTGGAAGGAATTTTTGCTTAATCCTGAATATGGATTTAGGATTGCCGTTGGCGCATCCGGCACTTGCTATGTCGGCGATGAATATTTTGCTGACGTGGTCAGCCGGTACTCATTGCGGCAAGCCATTGAAGACCGTTTTGTAAAAAAGGTTGAATATGTGGCTGAGATGCCTGAAACAGATGACGCGGAAGAAAAATGGCAGCTTATATATAACCGGCATAAGGATTGGAA
>JAUQXU010000416.1 GCA_030837935.1 Candidatus Brocadia sp. | reverse complement strand
ACTCCCTGTATGTAGATTATGATCTTTTGCCTGACATGTCATATTACGGTGGTGACAATGAGGCACCAGAGAGACTCCGCAATCTGCGGCAGGTGTATTTTATCTCTTCGCGAGGTTGTCCGTTTCAATGTATTTATTGCGCAAATGACCACTGGGAACGGAGCTGGCGTCCAATGAGTCCTGAGGTGCTCGTTAACCACATGGAACGTATCATTAAAAAATATGATGTTGAATATTTCCGGTTTTATGACGACCTTTTTACGGTAAATAAGAAGTGGGTAATGCAGTTTTGTGATCTCCTTGAAGAAAGATCACTGAAAATTAAGTTCAGGGTTTTAATTCGAGGTGATACCAAGCCGGAGGTAATTCGAAGATTATGTCAGGTTGGGTTAGTAGCGGTAGGTCTGGGGGTTGAATCAGGGTCTGATCGCATGTTAAAAGCGATTGCGAAGGGCATTACCTCAAAACAACTCATTGAAACCATGACTGAATGTAAAAAATTGGGCTTGTGGCTGGTCGGTTCTTTTATCCTTTCACTCCCTGATGAGACTCCGGCAGACTTTAAAGCGAGCAAAAAATTGATGGCTTACCCGGATGTTTTTCAGGCTCCGATTATGACGATTTTCCCCGGCACTCCCCTTTATAATCAACTGAAAAACAACGGCGAGATTAATGACGAGATATGGTTTGATACTGCGCAACAAGGCCGAATTTTATATTGTAAAGAAAATTTTCCCTCGGCACGCTATTCAAGAGAGGAGCTGAATAAATTACAGCTTTATATTCATAATTATAAGAACTTAATATCGCCCGTAGCTCTCATGCGTCTTTATGGACCTGTCAGAGGCAGTATAAATCTCGTTAAATCAGCCATGGATTTTATAGCTCAGGGCAGGATCACGAAGATAATTGAGCAAAACCCTTATGTAAAGAAAAGAATATTAAATTTTTTACGTTTAAAGAGAGTGTGAGTTAATCAAATATGCCTTCATTACAAAAATTTAAAAAAATATTCCGGGAACAGGGCGTTCGGGGTGTATATAATAAACTATGGTATACTATGACTTACGGGAAAGATGCTCCCCGCAAGCTGATTTTAAAAACTCTCTTTCCCTATTTACTCCATCTTCCGAGATTAATCGAGGTGGAAACGACCACCCGATGCCATCTGAAATGTGTGATGTGCGAACACACGTATTGGAATGAAGTTGGGAGGGATATGACCTATGATGAATTTGTTTATATTATTGGGCAATTTCCTGGCCTGAAGTGGGTAGGTATGACAGGAATTGGAACCAGTTTCCTGAACAGAGATTTCCTGCGGATGATAGAATATGTTAAGTCTAAAAAAATAGATGTCGAGATCTATGACTCCTTTCATCTTTTAACAAAAGACAGAGCAAAGGAGCTGGTACGACTGAAGGTCGACAAGATTATTGCCTCTATTGATGCCGCAACATCGGCAACTTATGAAAAAATTCGTATCGGTTCAAATTTTGAACAGGTGAAACAAAATCTCTCCGATTTTTTTGATATCCGCAGGGAGGCTGGGCAAATTTATCCGCAGGTTGTGTTTCATTACATCATTTCCAACTATAATTTACATGAAACGGAAAAATTTATTGAACTGCTTTACGAAGTTACCCGTGGCAAAGAGCGTCCCTCAGTTTTCTTTACGAGCATCCTTCATCAATATAAGGAAATTGAAGGGCTACCAACCGTAATTCCCGAAGAGATTGTGGAGGCTACCAACCGTAGGGCATCGGAACTGAACGTTCTTGCTGCCTGGAATAAGAATGTTCCCCGACGAAAGGCAGACGTTTGCAATTGTACCTATTGGAGTATGCCGTTCATTTTTGTGGATGGCACTGTTATACCGTGTTGCGCCGGTAACGAAGGGAATCGTCGTGAATTCCAGCGTAAATATGCCATGGGAAATATTTTCCAAACTCCTTTTAAACAAATATGGCGTTCTCCCCGTTATGCCCGGTTCCGTGAGAAAGTTCATAATAATGTTGTACCGGTTCAGTGTCAGTTCTGTCCTGCGTTCCACGTCTCCACGTACCACGAAGATACAGAAGAACTTAAACTCTGGGAGAGTAAAGTATGATATTTATTAACCCGTGGAAACATAGCAGATGTAATGTGGCTTATCTTTGAAAGATACAATAGGGGAAAATATGCGAAAACAAAGAACTGAATACGATTCACCTGTAGATGCCATTATAGCTGTAACAAAGCGCCTTAGTGTTTATGAGGACCGATATCGGATTTCATCAGAGGAGTTTTTCGACAAATTTTGCAAGGGACAAATGGAAGATTCTATGGATTTTGTCGAATGGGCAAATGATTATCAACATTATATTGCAATCAAGCTTGAAATAGAAAGACAGTTGCAGCATGCTCCCTGATATACTGGTTCGATATCTCGAAGACGTTGAGTTTGCGATTCGGGGATTAAAGGGTGCCTATATCGAACGATATGAAGAGGAGATTCTGGTATCTAATCGTGCAAATATGCGGATTAGTAATGCGTAAAGAAAGCAAATGACAAAGTCGTTTTTTGGGTTTTTGGAGAACAATGTGTGATTTTTATTAACCCGGATAGTCGTACCAACAAAGACATTCCTAACCTCGCCGTTGCCTACGCTGCTACAGTATACCGCGGCAGGGTGGTTGATCTTAATACGATGCCCGATCCAGGCAACCGCTTTTATGATGAAAAGGAAAACGACTATGTTTTGTCTGTTCAATCAAGGAATTACGGCCATGCACAGAAGATAAAAGAAGAGATACTCTTGAAACGTCCGGGTGCTAGCGTTCGGACCCTCAAGGGTATTCTGGATATCCAGTGCTGCTACCCGTTCGTTACTTTCGATGAAATCTTGAATATTGACACTCCTTTTTCAGATAATCTTCCTTTTCCTGATTATTCATTGTTTGATTCGTTTAAGATTTTTCTGGCAAAATGGCAATCAGGTGAGTGGTATTATCCCCTTATGACAAGCATTGGCTGCCCGTTTCAATGTATCTATTGTATGAGTCGTTGCAGGGTTTATAAAACCAGATCGGTAGATAATTGCATTGACGAATTGCGACATGCCCAAGTGAAATGGAACATTAAAAAATTTTGCATCATGGATGACTGTTTTAATCTTAAAAAAGGGCGTGTCTTAGAATTTGCCGCAAAGACCAAACCGCTTAACCTGGAATGGATTTGTTCGAACGGGCTTCGCGCGGATTTGTTTGATGAGGAAATCGCTGATGCGATACGGGCTTCCGGGTGCCGGCACCTTAGTTTTGGCGCTGAATCGGCCTCTGATAGAATTTTGGAAAGGATACAGAAAGGTGAAACCCTTGCCCAGATCGAGAAGGCCGTCTCAATTGCCAAGCCGCGTTTTGATGCTGTAAATGGATTTTTTATCTTCGGTTTGCCGGGAACTACCAGGAAGGACGATATCGAGAGCTTGTGTTTTATTCTGAAACATGGGATTAATGCCCATCTTAGCGTATATGTTCCGTTCGATAAAGGCATACAAATAGATGCTATTTTTAACAAGACCTCTTCCGGAGTGCCTTCTGATAACGATTCGTCTTTTCAATCCAACCGGATGTTGCGTTGGGCCGAATGGATTGGGATCAAGGAATCGTCACTCCCGGTAATTTTCAAGTATACGTGCAGATTAATCTTTCTCATTAAATACAGACCCAGTCTTCTTCCAAAACAGTTTCTTACTATTATGAAAATGGTTTATGCCAAGAGTTTATCACCTAACTGACGCTCTCCCATATAGCCATTCTGTTTGGGGTGGAGCCGAACAACTTACGGCGAAATATATTTCAGCGCTTCGGAAACGTGTACCAGGGAGACATTTTATCATTTGTCTTTTCCCTTCAAAGCCTGAAATTTACCAGGATGCGTATTTTATCAGAAGCGCCTCATCGAAAATGAAATTTGGGCAGATGCTTGCTGACTTTATCCACTTTGACCCAATAGCCTGTCTGGAGCTATTTAAATTGTTTTCCCGTCTTCCGGCAAATTCCATTATTCATATCCATAATTGTAAGTATCTTTTCTTTCCTGCAATATTCGCGAATTATTTAACCCGGATACGCATGGTTATGTCTATTTACGATTACTGGATTCTGTGTCCAAAAATTTCGCTTGATAGATCGGGGGAGTTTTGTATCGAAATGGAAGGGCGTATGTGTGCAGATTGCTATGGCAGACCGGAAAACAGGGTGAAACAAGCCTATCATCACTGGCGAAGAAAGTTTCTTCATATCTCTCTCAGACAAATTTCTCTGTTTCATGTACTTTCACGTTCATCCAGGGATATCCTCCAAAAAAGCGGGATATCAGAATGCAAGATCAGGATTCTTCCCCAGATTGTTGAGTACGAACACATTGATGCTGTTCCTCCTTTTCACTTTTCGTTTCCTGCAATATTATTTTCAGGCTGGATGGACTCAAAAAAGGGGCTGCATATTGCAATCGATGCCTTTGGAAAAATTGCTTCTTCTCATCCAAGCGCCCGTCTCGTTATTGCAAAATTCAACGCTAATGAAGCATATGAAGCTCAGATCAGATCGAGAATTAACGACCTTGGATTGCAAGAACGTATCGTATTTTTTGATCGACTTAAACGAAATGAATTTATTGCATTTCTAAAAGGGTGTGATTGTTTGATTATTCCCGAACAATGGGAAAATATGTCACCAGTAATTTTGTGCGAAGCCATGTACGCAGCCAAGCCTGTTATCGCTTCAAAAGTAGGGGGAATTCCTGAGTTTATTTCAGACGGCTATTCCGGTATACTGGTGGAGCGAAACGATATTAATGGATTTGCGCATGCAATGGACAGCTTGCTTTCTTCTGAAAGAAAACGCCTGACAATGGGGACTCATGCCCGGCAAGCGGCAGAAGTTGTTTTTAATGAAAACAGGATACTTGATGGTTTTGACGAAATTTACAGAAAGGTCTTCCATGGGAAAAGTTGATCTCCGCATGAATCCTTCTCAAACAAGTTGTGTCATCCTTTGCGGGGGAAAGGGAAGCAGGGCTTATCCTTTGACTCTTGAAAAACAAAAAGCAATGATCTCTGTTTGGGGACGGCCAATTCTTCAATACATTATCGATTATTGGTCTGCCTTTGCCTCCCATTTTATCTTTGTTGTAAAGTATAAGAAAGAGGAAATTGTCCAGTACGTTTCTTCGCTTTCAATTCATGCGTCTTTTGCCGAACCGAATGATTTGAGAGGTATTGCAAACGGCCTTCTTTGTGCTGAAAAACTGGTTCGCGACCAATTTATTGTCGTTCTGGGCGATTGTCTTTGTAAGGGAAGTTTCCAATTGCCCCCCACCTTCGAAACTGGAGTAGGTGTTTATGAAACGAATTGTCCCGATGATATTCAGCGCAGCTATTCAGTAGAAATTTCAGAAGGAAAAATCTTTAAAGTTGTGGAAAAACCAAAATCGCTTCCCAACAATCTTTGTGGGATGGGGTATTACTTCCTTGACCGTGGTGTGTTCGACTATATTGCGAAGACTCCGCCCTCGTTACTGAGAAATGAGATTGAGATTACCGATGTGCTTCAGAAGATGATTGATAACGGGGAGATTTTAAGGCCCTTTGCTTTCAATGGAGATTACCTCAATCTGACTTTCCCAGAGGATTATAATCGAGCGCTGGAAATATTTAAAGACGAGAAATCTTTTGGAAGAAGTTAAAATTTATGAAAATTTTGTATGACCACCAAATATTTGTTTTTCAAGATTATGGAGGAATTTCACGATATTTCTATGAACTCATGAATGTGTTTAAAAAACAAGAAGATATTCATTTCGATTTACCACTTCTGTATTCAAATAATCATTATGTAAGAAAAACTGGCTTTTTAACGTGTAAACCTTTTTTGGAAACAATAAATTTTAGAGGTAAAATCAGGCTTCTCAATTTTATAAATAAACACATTGAGAAAAAATTCCTGTGCAAGAAAGGTTTTGATATTTTTCATCCAACATATTATGATCCTTACTTTTTAAAGTACATAGGAGATAAGCCGTTTATACTAACCATATATGATATGGTTTACGAGCTATTCCCCCAAATATTCTCTTCTAGAGATAAAACAAGTGAGCACAAAAAATTGTTAGCTTCAAAAGCTACGAAGATAATTGCAATCTCAGAAAATACAAAACGTGATATAATAAAATTATTTGGTATTAAAGAGGATAAAATAGAAGTCATTTATCTTGGCAATTCACTTTGTTTCGATGTTATTGAAAAAGTGAAAGGAAGAAGCAGTGAATTCCCTCAAAGATATTTACTATTTGTAGGCAACAGAAGGGTATATAAAAATTTTGATACATTTATAGAGTCAATTTCGCAATTATTAAAAGACGACAAAAATCTTTACTTAATTTGTGCAGGTGGAGGCAAATTTACTCCATCAGAAATAACGAATTTAGAAAAGTCGGGAGTTATAAATAAAGTAACTCAATGCTCATTCGATGATAATATACTTGCACAACTTTACAAAAATGCATTGGCTTTCATATTTCCATCTTTATATGAAGGTTTCGGGATTCCTATTTTAGAAGCTTTTTCTTGTGGATGTCCAGTTGTAACGAGTAATATAAGCTCACTTCCTGAGGTTGCAGGTGATGCTGCGGAATACTTTGACCCAGCCGATAAAATATCAATTTTAACTACAGTTAAGAAGGTAATATATGATCATGATTTGAGGTACAAATTGAAATATAAAGGATACGAAAGATTGAAAAATTTTTCCTGGGAAAAAACAGCAAATCAAACAATGATGCTATATAAAAGTATACTATGAAAACGGCAATTATAACGGGCATAACGGGTCAAGATGGAGCATATTTGTCGAGTTTTCTCCTAAATAAAAATTATAATGTTGTTGGTATCGTAAGAAACGCATCAAAAAGTAACATAAAAAATTTAAAATACTTAGGTCTTAGTGATAGAATCATTTTGATAGAGGCAGATCTTTTAGATTTGTCAAACATAATCAGAATTTTAGACAAAAACAAACCCGATGAATTTTATAATTTAGCGGCTCAAAGTTCTGTAAGTTTATCTTTTGAACAACCAATAGGAACCTTAGAATTTAATATAGTTAGTGTTGCAAATATTTTAGAAGCAATAAAAATAGTTAATCCAAAGATAAAATTTTATCAGGCTTCAAGCAGTGAAATGTTTGGTAATGTCAGAAAAGAAAATCTACCCGTGAATGAAAGTTTTGTTTTTCATCCCGTAAGTCCCTATGGAATTTCTAAAGCTGCTGCACATTGGATAACGGTAAACTATAGAGAGGCTTATGGTATATTTTCGGCTTGCGGTATTCTTTTCAATCACGAGTCGGTTTTGAGAGGCAATCATTTTGTCACAAAAAAGATTCTTAATACGGCTGTTAAGATAAGTATGGGGGAGGCTGAAAAATTACATTTGGGAAATCTGAAGATTTATAGAGATTGGGGGTATGCTCCGA
>JAUQXU010000415.1 GCA_030837935.1 Candidatus Brocadia sp. | reverse complement strand
CTCAGTGGGCGAAAATGACCAGTTGGTTGAATACTCATAATCAGCTGCGCCTGATGTTTTCTGCTCACCCGGAGCCTGCGTTATGGGTGGCACTCCGCGAATGGAAAATGTATTGTACTCCCTGATCGACATATATGAATCTGCATACATAAGCGCAGAAAGTCCAATAGCTGCCCCGAATATGACAAGCGATATTATTGCAGGCCTTACGTTGATCTTTTTTATCAGGCTATACACTAAGCGGTAAACCAAATAAATCCCGATGCCTGAGAAGAAATAAAACAGCATCTGTATATGATTAGAGCTCATTTGCACGTGAACAAAGAATACAAGCAGTGCAAAGTAAAGCAGGAGCTTAAAAATATTTTGTTTCAGATTACCTGCTGCAAAAGCGTCGTATATCAATTCAACCATCAGGAATATCGCAGGGAACATCATCACGGCAATTATTTTGCTGTTATGCCCTACGATGATCATCTGAATTATGGGTGTGATAAATACTGCCGCAATTGCGCAGTAAAGCGCTATTAGTTTATTTTTGAATTTATATTCCGCAAGAAAGTAAAACGAAAAGGCGAATACCACAAATAAGAAGACAATCTCCCAAACCGAGTCGCGGGCGGTGAACAGGTTCCATATCTTCAGCCAAACCATTTCGTAAAAGATATCATAACCTCTTGCACCGTAGTAGATCGGCACACCCGCTGAAAATGCCGGCATTCCGTTGAAAATATACGGCACCCAAAGTGGAAATGTACCTGACTTCTCTGCATCTGCATGGAAAGTTGCAAAACTTGCCGAAGCAATATTATCAGCCGATGAAAAAACCTTATCTCCAAATACACCCTCGTTAAAAAATACGAGTATAAGTATTAATATGATTCCGAGAAAGACCGGCGTCTGCCATTTTTCGGGAATAACATCTATATTATAACTTCTTGCCGTGTCTTTTTTCAGAGTGGTTGATTTATGATGCGCAGTATCTTTTTTAACGGGTTTAGCCATTTTAATATCTTATATATTGTTTAATGCAAAATAGTAATTTATGGAAATAGTTATTACTCAAAATAATCTGCTCTGGTTCTAGTGTCATGGTTGAATAAAGTGAAGCATCAATGTCCTCGTAGGAGTCTGGCTTGTCTACGACCCCTTTGGGGCCTGACGCTAAATTTTCAAAACAGCTCATTCAGCTTCTTAACTATCCTAGTCGAGGCTTTCCCATCCCAGTATTTCGGGATCATTCCTTTTTTGTACTTACTACTCACAATTTTTTCGACATTCTTCAAAAGCAATTCCATATCAAGGCCAATTACTGTATTTGAGCCTATTGTCTCGGTAACGGGGCGCTCGGTTGATTCACGCAATGTTAAGCAGGGAATCTTGAGTGCTGTTGTTTCCTCCTGTATGCCGCCTGAATCAGTAATTACAAATTTTGAATTCGAAAGCAGCGAAAGATTCTCTACATAACCTATCGGTTTTACAAAACGGAATGACTTGAGTGATAAATATTTCTCCAGCCTGAATAACTTGATGTTCTTTTCAGTGCGCGGATGTATGGGGAAAATTATCGGGACCTGCATTGAAATTCTGCTGAGAGTTTTAAGTATCAACTCCAGATTTTTCCTGCTCTCCACATTCGATGGTCTGTGCAATGTCACCAAAACATAATTGTTTCTTTTCAGCCCGTACTTCTCGTAAGCCTTAAGTATATCAGCCTGCGGTTTAAGAGCATGAAGCGTATCTATCATTACATTCCCCGTCAGGAATATCCTGCTTTTCGGAACGCCTTCGGCAGCCAGATTCACATTCGCATCAGCCGATGTTGTAAAAAGGTAATTTGAAAGTCTATCGGTTACAATGCGATTTATTTCTTCCGGCATAAGCATATCTCTGGATCTCAGTC
>JAUQXU010000414.1 GCA_030837935.1 Candidatus Brocadia sp. | reverse complement strand
TCACGTGAATTATTAGAGGCATTGCAGATAAAGTTGCCGGAGGCATTGCCGAGCCGGAACATACGAGTAGTCACGAGAAAAAAACTTCCTGTTCGCCGTAAAAGCCAATAAATATAAGGCTTCTACGGCCTTCCTGTTTTTTCGCCTTGGGGTGAACATCCGTTACAACATAGAGAGGACCCTTTAACCATAGAAGATGCGGTAAATATTGCTATAAACAATAACCCAATCATTTTGTCAAAGAAACATAAGGTAGAAGCAGCTAAAGGAAAGACAAAACAGGCTAAATTAATGCCAAATCCAGAGATTAATCTGTTAGCAGAAGAGATACCGACAGAAGAAATAGGGTTAAATCGAAGCCAAAATATGGTTTCATTGTCACAGAAATTAGAGATTGGCGGCAAAAGGGGTCTAAGAACAGATGTGGCCAAAAAGGAAGAAAATATCCTAAGCCTAGAGGCACAAACTACCATCTGGAATATCACCGCACAGACGAAAAAGGCATACTTTGATCTTCTCACAGCGCAGGACGAATTAAATCTTGCAAAAAAAACCGTTGAAATAGCAATGAACTCGAAAAACCTGTCAGACAAAAAGTTTAAAGCTGGTGATATACCAAAGTTAGAAGTTCTTAAGGCGGAAGTTGAATTATCCAACGCAAAAACAAATGTAGTCGAAGCTGAAAGGAATATGCTAAATGCAACGAAGAGATTGCAAACTGTTATGGGAACAACAGGAACGCCTTTACAAAAGCTTGTTCCTGTTCCTCTTACCGATGCGCCGCTTTTCAAATTGGGAAAATTAGAGGAATTATTATTAAAAAATTATCCTGATTTAAAGGCGCAAAAAAGCATTGTCAACCTTTCGTTATTAAAAATTAAAGAAGCAAAAAGAAAAAATATCCCGGATATTGATGTATCTATAGGATATAAGCGCCTTTCAGCAACAGATGACGATACAATCCAGGCAGGAATAAGCCTTCCTCTGCCTTTTTTCAATAGAAATCAGGGCAATATTATCGAGGCCAAAGAATTGTCACACAAGGCAAAAGAAGATGAGTCCGCCGCCAGAAACGAATTATTACTTCAATTGGACAACGCTTATTCTATGTACGCTTCAACTCGTGAACTGGTTCGGTCTTTTATTGATACGATAGTTCCACAGGCTGAAGAATCTTTGAAGATGTCAAAACAGGGATATGAACATGGCGAGTTTGATTTTCTTGAAGTACTGGATGCCCAACGAACATTGATAACCGCAAATGTTTCATATCTAAAGGCTTTAAACGATCTTTTTACATCAATGACAGAAATTGAAAGGCTTGTTGGAGTTAAGATTTCTGATATTAAATAGGAGGAAATATGAATAAAGCAATTATTTCATTCATCATCGTCGCAGGATTATTACCAGGCTGCAAAGATGACAATCATAAACACGGCGATGCCGAACACGGGCATTCGCACGGAGACGAAGTACATGCAGGCGCAGAGCTTGAACCGCTTGCTTTCACTCTCTACACAGACAAATCGGAACTATTTGTAGAGTTTAAACCTTTGATAGCAGGGGAAACCTCAAAGTTCGCTGCCCACTTTACACAATTAGGAGAAAACTTCAAAGCAGTAACAGAAGGTTCCGTAACCGTTAGCCTGATCGGAAACGGGACACAATTAACTGATAAAGCCGAAGC
>JAUQXU010000413.1 GCA_030837935.1 Candidatus Brocadia sp. | reverse complement strand
ACCTCTGTACTTAGTGCCAGCTACCATCATTGCAAGGTCTAAGGCAACAATCCTGCGGTCTCTTAAAAGTTCGGGAATATTTCCTTGCACCACAGCCTGCGCAAGGCCTTCAACAATGGCTGTTTTCCCAACTCCTGCCTCACCTAACAACACCGGGTTGTTTTTGGTCCTGCGGCACAAGACCTGAATCACACGTTCAATTACATCTTGTCTCCCAATGACCGGGTCGAGTTCATGTTCGCGGGCTTGCTGGGTAAGGTCGCGACCAAAAGAATCCAGAGCCGGCGTTTTCGATTTCCCTTTTTTTTCTTCCTTTTCTTGATTCATACTGCCCTGAACTGCCTCAGAACCCAAGAGGCCTATGACCTCCTCCCGGACATCTTCGAGTTTTACTCCCAGATTGAGCAATACTTGTGCTGCCACTCCTTCCTGTTCCCGGAGCAGTCCCAATAACAAATGTTCGGTCCCTATATAATTATGTCCCAGTGCCCTCGCCTCTTCCATCGCATATTCCAATACCTTCTTTACGCGTGGGGTAAAAGGCAGTTGTCCCACCGAAACCAAGTCTGACCCGCTTTGAACAATTTTTTCCACTTCCAGGCGGATCTTCTTTAACTCGATGTCCAGGTTTTGCAAAACATTGGCAGCAACCCCGCTGCCTTCTTTTACCAAACCCAGTAAAATATGCTCTGTCCCAATATATTCGTGATTAAATCGCCTGGCCTCTTCTCGTGCGAGCGCCATAACTTTTCGTGCACGGTCCGTAAAACGATCAAACATAACACACCTATCCTTTCGAACTTTATATCTCTTCCAGGCGTTTTCTTACATACGCTGCGCGAATTATATTTCTTTGCTGAGAATTAAGTTCACGCCCTTCTAGCTTTTGTAAGTGCCCCGGTAAGGTAAGAATGAAAAGCTCATTTAAGGTTTTCATTTCAATATTATTAATTATTCCTAAATTAACTCCCATGCGCACCTGAGACAACAGATGCATAATCTCCTCTGAAGAAATCATCCGCGCTACCTTAAGCATGCCATAAGACCGCCATATCCGGTCCTCTAATTGTTCTCGGCTCTCAGCAATTAATGCTTTTCGCGCCATCCTCTCATAACTCGTAATCCTGGGAATTACGCTTTCTATAATTTCAATAATTTCCGGCTCAGACTTGCCGAGGGTAAACTGATTTGATATCTGATACAAATCTCCGGAGACCTGAGTCCCCTCACCATATAAACCCCTCACTACCAAGCCAAGCTTCATAACTGCATTAAATACCTTTTCTATATGATGCGTCATCCCTAATGCAGGAAGATGCAACATAACTGAAGCCCTCATCCCCGTGCCAACATTGGTGGGACAGGCAGTCAAATAACCAAAACGAGAAGAGTAGGCATAGGTCAACTTTTTCTCCAACTTGTTATCGACATCGTCAATTGTCTTCCATGCCTCCTTTAATTCGAACCCAGAGCGAATTACCTGTATCCTTAAGTGATCTTCTTCGTTGACCATCAGACTAACGGTCTCTGATTTCCCGAATGCCACACCTCTTTCGCCCTCTCCTCCTGCATGTTCCCGGCTAATGAGGTGTCGCTCTACCAAAAAAAGCCTCTCTACGGAGTCGATGTCCGCAAGATTTATATAACGAAGATCTGAAGTAATCTCGGCTTCTTTGATTTTATTTCTTACAATTTCTTCAAGTTCCCTTTTTTGTTTTATATTAGCCCTTGAAAGGAAAGGAAATCTTGCCACATTTCTCGCAAGACGAATCCTGCTACTGATAACAATGTCTGACTCAGCCCCTGTTCCTCTCAACCATTCACCGGTATTATCAGCAAGATCGCTAATCTTCATTGGTGTCGCCTGAAAGTTCATAAATCCTGTCCCGTAGCTCTGCTGCCTTTTCGTAATCCTCTTTTTCAACGGCTTTATTCAGTTCATTCCGCAACTGCATAAGCTCATTTTTTTTAATCAATTCTTTTCCCGCCTTTGATGGCACCTTTCCCACATGCTGGGTGCTCCCGTGCATCTTTTCTAACAACGGAATTAACCCCTTTCTGAAAATCGTGTAATCCATCGGACAACCCAACCGGCCATTGGACCGGAATTCTAAGTAGGATAATCCACATACAGGACAAACAATTTTTGACATCTCATTGATTTCTGGCGCTACCTGGTTAATGAGACTCGTTAATATTTCGGTAGGTGAAGGTACTTTGGCAAGTTGCGTATTAATGCCCTGTGCACATTCTTCACACAGATGTCGTTCTTTTTTTGTAGTGCCTACGATCTCGGTTAAATGCACTGTCGCATGCTTTTTATTGCAAGATTCACACTTCATTCTTATGTATACCTCAATCGACCGTAATGTTCATCCACAGTCACCTTTTCTCCCATTTTAACACATCTATGACTTTTCCTAAAGAACTTTTTTCAGATACTATCTCCTCACGTATCCGGTTTTCTCTTTCCAGGCAATCCATACCGTAATTAACCCAACTATCAGCTTTTAACAGCGGAATCACCATTAATCCATCGTCATCACCAATAATCCAATCCCCCGGATTGATCTGAATTCCTGAGATATGAATAGGAACGTTGATTTCTCCAAACCCCTTAGGCTCACCAGCGGTTGGCATTGCCATCTTTGCAAAGATAGGGAAATTTAGTTTTCTAATCTCTGCAACATCGCGCATCGCTCCATGAATAACAGCGCCGCGTATTTTTTTCTGCAATGCACTATGGGTTGCTAATTCCCCCCACACTGCGGGACCAACTCCCCCGGCATCAATGACAATCACATCTCCTTCTTTTGCAATATCTATAGCCTCTACGGGTTTTGCCCAATCACCAGGATATGTCCGAACGGTAACCGCATTTCCCAGGAGTTTAATATTTGAATATATCGGATATAATCCTGTAATCCCCTCTGCACGATGATTGCCGTCCGAGATATTTGCCGTAGAAAGTTTCTCGAGAGCCTCGCGGACGCCCTCCTGCGCTACCCTTTTAAATAGTGTTGTTGAAATCCGCCGTTTCTCGTTGACGGCGATTTTCATGCTTTCTGTTGCAGCCCTTGCGTTCTTTGATTTACTGATATATCCGCCGACAATGATAATGCTCGCTCCTGCGTTTATTGCATCTATTACATTTTCGGAATTAATGCCGCCTGCAACGGCAATGGGTACCTTTACTCTGCTGCAAATGCGTTGCAGGATATCGAACGGTGTTTTTCCATACATTTGATCGTCTATGGCGGTATGAATAGCAATATAATCAGCGCCCCAGTTTTCTATATCGGCAACGCGGTCTTCAATCCTAGTACTATTTATGCAATCGACGCAAATTTTTAAACCGTAATTTTTCCCTGCTTCTATACACTCCTTAATAGTTGAGTCCGGCGCATCTGCCATCACAACAGCAATGTTCGCACCTGCCTTGGCCGCCATTTCCATTTCTGCACGACCGGCATCCATGGTCTTCATATCTGCGATCAGGGTTTTCTTGGGAAACAATTTTCTAAAATGCCGTATCGCATGCATCCCTTCACTTTTAATAAGTGGAGTGCCAATCTCCAACCAATCCACTCCCCCTTCAATCGCCTCTTCGGCAACTTTGATGGCCCTGCGAAGATCAACAAAATCAAGAGCTACTTGCAATATTACCGTCATACTATTACACTCACATTGTAAAAGAACTGCTATTCGAAATATGCTGCTCCACAACGGTCAGATTCCCAGGTAGTGACCTTTTCTACCTTAACCCCCGGTGGTAAAGTTTTCTTTAATTCATCATACAGTATTTTAGATAGATTTTCGGTAGTAGGATTTAATACCGTAAAATCTGCAAGTTCATTTAAATAAACATGATCGAATCTGTTGATGATTTCTCCAATGATACTTTTTGCATCTCTAAAGTCCATAACCATACCTAATTTGTCTAACTTTTCCGCCTTTAAGATAACCTGTACCTTCCAATTGTGACCGTGGAGCCTTTCGCATTGTCCTTTGTACTCACGCAAGTTGTGAGCTGCGGAAAAATCGGTTTCTATGATGAGTTCAAACACGCCTTTATACACCTCAAGTACGGTATTTTCGCAGTAGTTACAAAAAATCGAAAGTAAATAATATCGAAAATCTTATCACTCACAAAAATAAAAGTCAAGGGTTTTTTGATTGTTTGTGCAGACTTAACCGCTCATTATTACAAAACATAGGATAATTTAAGAGGTAACAAAAGTATTATTTTCTCTTAAATTGCCTTTGTAGCTCATCCAGAGAAAAAAACAGGGTCGTGGGTCTTCCATGCGGGCAATTATTTGTATATGCATTCATCGTCTTTTTCATTTTCAAAAGCTCTTCAATCTCTTGAGGTTCTAATCGTTGTCCTGCCTTAACGGCGCCTTTGCACGCCATCACGCTTATTAATTTGTTTAAAATCTTGTCTTTTCCCTTGAGATAATCCTCATTGCCCAACTCAGCCAATAAGCTTTCTATAAATTCCTTGCCACGGAGATGTCTTAGAACCTGAGGAAACGAACGAATTACTACGGTACATTGCCCAAATTCCTCAATCTCCACCCCCAACTCTCCAAGATAATCCTTTAAGCTGATAATGTTAAAAAAATCCTTTGGACCCAACTCTATCAGCTCCGGTATTAACAGTCGCTGTCTGACTGTTTTGGACGCATGTATATCTCTTTCTATTTCATGATATAAAATTATTTCATGCAGTGCGTGTTGATCTATAATGTTTAACCCGTCGTCTGTTTCTTCAACGATGAATGCGTTGTGAATTTGAAGACACGGCTTCTTTCTATTAATCCCTTCCGCAGAAGATGCCTTTTCTTTTCCATCTTTGATGCCACGTATTTGAGTATCGCTATCCGCCGCGGTTTTTTTTGCATCTGAAAATTCTCCATATCTCCCTTCACTGCCATTTCCTGGGGAAACGATGGGAATCTTCTCTTTGTTAAAAGAGGTAAAATTATCGGTCTTGTCTTTGGCGGTAGGGAGGGGCAAATCCACACCATCCTGCACGTCTTTTGTTTCACCTGCTTTTCCAAAAGAAAACTGTTCCCATAAAGATTTCTTGACAAAGTCAATCTCTTCCGTCTGTGCCGATTCCTTTCCTGATCTCTGGATGAAAGACGGTACACGAACAGATTTCGGCGTTGTTTTATTCAAGCCCTCTTTTAACGCAGAGAGGACATAATTATAGATTGCCGTGGTATTCCGGAAACGGACCTCGGTCTTTGTTGGATGAACATTCACATCCACTTCAGACGGTTCTACTTGTAAAAATAAAAATACAATGGGATACCTTTTGTGCATTAATTTCCCATGGTAGGATTCGTAAATGGCACGAAAGATGGCGCTGTCCTTAATGTAGCGCCCATTTAAAAAAATAAACTGCATCCTCGCATTGGCTTTGTCAAAAAAGGGTGGGGCAATATATCCCGAAAGGGCAAACATCTCCTCCCGAAGAAACACGGGGATGAGATGCTTTCTCATTTCTTCGCCAAAAAACGTTGCAATTCGTTCTGCCATGTCCTGGACGGGTGGAAGATTAAACACCGTCCTGTTATTATGCATAAGAGTAAAATGAATACCTGGATAGGATAGCGCGAATCTCGTGAGCACCTCGGAAATATAAGCCATTTCCGTGGGTATTGCCCGTAAAAATTTCTTACGTACGGGGACATTAAAAAACAGGTCGCATACCTCAACTTGTGTGCCTTCCGGCGCACCACACTCCTTAATTTGCCCTAAAACTCCTCCGTCAATCGCTATTTCTGTTCCCTGTATTGTCCCTCGTATTCTGGAGATTATGCTGGCGTGCGAAACGGCCCCAATGCTGGGCAATGCTTCTCCCCGAAAACCAAGCGTATGGATTGCAAAAAGATCGTCTGCATGGTGAAGTTTACTGGTGGCATGGCTTTGAAACGCAAGGGCAATATCTTCTGCATCCATGCCTACACCATCATCCGATATCCGTATCAATTTTCTCCCTCCATCTTCCAAACAGGTGTCAATTCTTGAGGCCTTGGCATCGATTGAATTTTCAATCAATTCTTTTACTACGGCTGCTGGACGGTCAATTACCTCGCCTGCAGCAATTTTGTTAATAACGGTTGTAGGAAGAATCTTAATGTGTGACATCTTGCATCCCCTGAAAAGTAATTGATGATTTCTGATTTTCAATAATATCACGTAATTTATTTAAATCATACTAAATTTAGTCATAGTGGAGGATTCCTTCAGTTGCAATAAAATGATTAATTATTTTCAAAGATATGCCGATAATATTCTAATGTACTTTTGTAAAGTGCAATTTTTAGTCAAACAGACAAGTTATATAAGGAGAGACAGGCAATGAAAAAATATTTTACCTGTATCCGGTGGGGGTTTTTTGTCATAATTCTGTCATTGACGATGGTTACAAAAGGATATGGTGAGGGCTTGTTTGAGACAAGCCTGACCGTTGCGTCTTCGGACTCGTATTTAATTGAGGTAGAAGCAAAAATTATCGTACATGATACCGGCGAAGTAGAATTGTCTATAGAAGGATTGCGATCTGCGGATGATGAACTCATTAATCAAAGCTGTATCCTTGTTCTTGAAACAGAGATCAATGACAATCCTAAAACGTATTCAAAATCATTCACTATTACCCAAGGGAGAACTGAATTAGAATTTACCCTTGAAGGGCTTAATAAAGGCGACAAGCTTGAGATTATTAATGCCGTAATTAACAAAGAGACATCGCCAACACCTACTCCAGAGGCAACAGCCTCACCAACACCAACCAGTTCTCCGTTTGCAACACCTCTCGTAACACCTACACCTTCCCTTGTCCGCGCAAGTACAAGCTTGTCAATACTGGTGCCGGGTGGCATAATATTAGAATCCACAATTCCTACACCCACACCCATTGTCACACCTTCGCCTATCCCCACGGCTACACCATCAGTGATACAAGCAGATGTTGAAATAAAACCTGAAACTATCAATCTTAAGAGCAACGGTAAATTTAAGGCGTTTATCAAACTTGACTCTCTTTATAACGTTAACGATATAGTGACAGAAACCGTCGAATGCGAGGGGGCAAAGGCTATTGATGGGAAAGTGGATAAGAATCGATTTATCGCGACATTTAATACACAAGACCTAGACCTGGATTCTGGAATAAATTTTTACAAAGGCAACAAAGATGAAAAGGAGAAGAAAGAATTTACGGTTACTGGAGAATTAGGAGATAGTGTCAGATTCGAAGGAAGCGATACGGTGAAAATAAAGGATAAGGGTGATGACAACGATGATGACCATGACAACCATGGGAACAAGAGGCATCAATAAATAAAAAGCATTTGCAAATAAAAGTAAAAAAGGGAGGCTTTTGGCCTCCCTTTTTTATTTGTTCTTTATTATAATTGTTTTAAATAACAAGCAAAAAATTTTTAACAATGAAAACCATCGTAATGGGAAAAAGTACATGCTTACTACGGAATGGGAAGCTGAAATCAACAAGTGTGCCAAATGCGGTAAGTGCCGCTCAATCTGTCCCGTGTTTATCGAGACCGGCAATGAATCCATGGTGGCACGCGGACGTATAAGTCTTGCCGATGCATTACGAAACGGTGAGATTGTCCACACGGAACTCCTAAGAGAGTATCTTCTCTCCTGCAAGAAATGCCTCCGGTGCTCCAGTATCTGCCCCTCGGGTGTTGATTACGATTTCATTATTCAAACCATGCTTGATGATCTGGCAAATCACATCGGCATATGGCTGATACCGAGAATTGTATTCCGTCTGTTTTTGACCCGAAGGTGGCTCTTTAACCTGCTTTTAAAAGCTGCCAGTATCTTTCAACGCATAGTTCCATTGAAACGTCACGGCACTATGCGGCATCTGCCTTTCATGTTTATGGGTGGCAGATGGATTCCTCCTTTGGCAAAGGAGTCTGTACTAAAAAAATATCGGAACACGAGAAAGATAAAATCTCCTAAAATGAAAGTGGGATTTTACGTGGGTTGTCTCATCAATTACATCTATACCGATATTGCTGATGCAGTGATTGAGGTATTAAACCATTTTGAGGTGGAGGTCGTTGTCCCGCCGGGACAACTGTGCTGTGGCATCCCTGCACGATCATTGGGAGATGTCAAAACGGCGCGAAGATTGGCGGAAATAAACGTGGAGGTATTCGAGAAGGCCAACGTCGATTTTATTATCAATGCATGTGCCACCTGCGGAAGAACCCTGAAAAGGGATTATCCGCGTATCCTGGGAGACCGTTGTCTAAAATTCAC
>JAUQXU010000412.1 GCA_030837935.1 Candidatus Brocadia sp. | reverse complement strand
TTAATAATTCACTAACGGCATTGAAAGAATTAATCTCGTATACAGAGGACGCCGATGTTGCATCTTTGATTATGGATTTAAAGAATCAGGAAAACATCTTACAATCTTCACTAGAAACAGGCGCTCGGATTATCCAACCCACCCTGCTCGATTTCTTGCGATAATATTGTATAAATATTAATCATTTTCCGTAAAGAAATTGTACCCAACCATCCCACGATAGATACCCGACTGGGAGAAATATTCCTATCATTCTTTTCTGAAGGTCTATTTTTAACGAATATTCATTAAACAGAAAAAACCTATAACTATTAACTTTGGAATAGTATAGGATTTTGTTGCTCTAAAGCACATTATGGCCTTCGTTCATGGTATGGTGTTTGCTTAAACTCTTTACAAAATTACACCGCTTTAAACCTTTTAACAATAGGAGCAAGAAAATGATAAAAATGGATGAACAGCAAGAAGAAAACGGCAATATCGTGAACTTATCAACGGAGAAATTTGGCAATGTGCGTATCGAAAAGGAAAATATCATAAACTTTGAAAATGGTATGTTAGGTTTCGAGGATTTAAAACAATTTGTCATAGTTGACATTGAAGAGTGTCTTCCTTTCGAATGGCTGGTTTCTGTAAAAGACCCTTCTGTGGCTTTTCCTATTCTTAACCCCATGCCTTTCTTTACCGACTATAATCCGACGAAGTCGATAGGCGACTTGTCATCGTTAAGTATCAAGGATATGAAAAACGTTGAAGTATTTTGCACAGTTACTCTGGGCAATAGTCCGTCAGACGTCACAATAAATCTCAAAGGCCCCGTACTTATCAACATGAAAAGTAAAAAGGGAAAACAATTCGTATTAACTGAAGACTATTATAGCTTACATCATCCGCTTGTTAGAGCTTAGTTTGCAAATTTTTCAGAAAGGTGAGATACCGTGCTTATACTGACACGAAAGTTAGGAGAGAGTATTACCATAGGCGAGGAAATAAAAATTACCGTTTTGGAATGTCAGGGCAAACAGGTCAAACTGGGTATTATTGCACCACGGCATGTTAAGGTTCATAGAGAAGAGATTTTTGAAAAGATTCAGGAAGAAAATAAGAAGTCGGTAGCGGTATCTAAAGACGCGCTCCTAAAAGTTGTCAAAAATATTCAAAAAACTGGAAAAAAAAATGATTCAAAAGAAAGAGAAATGATTTCTTCTTTGTAAATTTTCAATAAAGGAAAATGGCCATGCGCAATATAACGAATAATAATTCATTAAAATCTGTTTCAATCAATAATGGTCTTGTGCGTGATCATAATGATTTTGAAACTAAAATTGCCCTTGCAAACACCTCGATTGAAAAAGGCAACTGGGATGGCGCTTATCCATATTTAAAGGCTGCTGTTGAGATGAATCCTGATTATGCACAAGGATACAATCATCTTGGAATTTATTACACCAGAATGAAAAAATATGCAGAGGCGATTGATAACTTTAAGAAGGCATTACAAAATGATTTTGCTTTGACAGAAGCACATTATAATCTCGCTTACTTATATATGGAACGAAAGGAATACACTACGGCGCTTCCGCATTTTAAAGAGGTTGTCTTAGCAAATCCTGACGATTATGAAACCTATTACCTCATGGGAATATGCTGCATCCATAGTAATATGGAAAAAGAAGCGGAATCATTTTTCTCAGAGGCACACCGGTTAAAACCTGAATATATAGCACCAGCCATATATCTTTGTAAACTATTAATCAAAAAAAACGACTATACAAGGGCTAAAAATATACTTTTGTATATACACATGAGTGATTCCTCCATTCCCGAAGTTAATTTTCTCCTTGGAATCATCTATAAAATAGAAAAGAAGTATACCAGAGCAATGCAGTATCTGAGGGAAACATTACTCAAAGATAAAAATAATACAGAGGCTTACAACCTGCTGGGTGAATGTTGTATCGAATCAGGTATGGATAAGCAGGCGGAAACCTTTTTTTCTATGGCAGTTAAACTCGATAATTCGTTCGTAGAGGCTTTTTATAATCTTGGAAACCTTTATTATAAACAAGAAAAATACGAGAATGCCATTTTTACTCTGGAAGAATACATGAAAACCAAAGAAGCTTCAGACACGATCAACGCACTTTGGTCAGATAATACTCAAACGAATAACGACACACTGGTACTGCTTTACAATATACTGGGACACTGTTATAAAATGGCGAAAAATCCATTGAAGGCACGGAGTATATGGGAAAAATCTTTAGCCATTCAACCCCAGCAACAGGACATAAAAGATGCACTATCCAAACTACCTCAATCGTCACGGTTACAAAAACGAATCAGCCTGGTAATCGACTAAGTTCTTACCACGAAATTAGTGCATAATTCTTATCCCAAGTCTTAATATTTTGCAAGATCAATTTGCTTGATTCACGAAAAGCAGTTATTGGGAGATCATCCATGATCGCTTCTTCAACTCTGGCAGGGCAGTTAAAAAAAGCCCATTCCATACAAGAACCTCAAAAAGAAATTCAAGGATGGCTGCCAAGTAAAGAGTGTGGATCACCTAACAGGCATAAATTTCATACACGAGAAGATCTTGTAAAGACAATATATAGAGCAAAAGCGCCGCTCAGGTTAGGACTCGCTGGGGGCGGCACGGATATTTCTCCTTACTCTGACCTCTATGGCGGAGCAGTATTAAATGCAGCGATAAATATGTATGCATTTGCCTCTATACAGCCGAGAACCGATGGTATGATCGAAATCATTTCGACAGATTTTTCTGAAAATCTTTTAATCAAGAGCGCAAAATCTTTAGATATCAATGGAAATCTTATTTTACTGAAAGGCATATATAATAAAATTGTAAAAGAATTTACAAAAACCCCCTTATCATTTACCCTTATTACTGATACTAATGTCCCTGTATGTTCCGGTTTAGGTACTTCGTCTGCAATCACAGTTGCCGTAATTGGCGCTTTTGTTGAATGGCTTAAATTGCCCCTCGGGGAATATGAAGTTGCACACCTTGCATTTGAAATAGAACGGAAAGAATTGGGATTATCCGGAGGTAAACAGGATCAATATGCAGCAACGTTCGGCGGATTCAATTTTATGGAATTCTATAAAGATGACGAGGTTTTAATTAACCCATTACGAATAAAAGAAGATTATGTTTTGGAGCTGGAAAACAATTTGCTTTTATTTTTTACGGGTAAAAGCAGATTTTCTGCAGAAATAATAGAAAATCAGGTAAACGCAATGAAGTCTGCAGAAGGGGCTGTGGAATACATGCATAAAATGAAAGAAGCTGCTTTTGAGATGAAAAAACTATTACTGAAGGGAAGATTGAATGAATTGGGTGAATTATTAGACGCGATATGGAGTTACAAGAAAAAAACTGGTGAAAACGTATCAACCGATTTTATTGACGAAATCTATGCGGAGGCAAGGGAATCAGGGGCATTGGGGGGGAAAGTATCAGGCGCAGGCGGAGGAGGTTTTATGTTTTTTTACTGTCCTGGTAATAATAAGTACAGGGTTATTCAAAATCTCAGTAAGTTCAAAGGAGATATTAGAAGATTTGAATTTATCAAAGAAGGACTTATAACTTGGGAAACGTAACTATACATGCCTATAACGACAAAGTTAACTCCTATGCGAACAGAAGTATTATTTATCAATCCAGGTAATCATAACAAGACATATCAGAATTTATCGAAAGAATATTCTGCAATTGACACACCTGTTTGGACATCATTATTAGCTCATTTTACAAGAAACAAAGGATATACTACCTCTATTTACGATGTAAATGTTGATGGATGGGATGATGATACTGCTAAAAGGATATTACGTGATTTCAATCCCGATTTAATTGTTCTGATGGTTTATGGTCATCAACCTTCTGCCTCAACACAAACAATGCCTGCAGCGGGCGCAATAGCAAAAAGTATTAAGGGTTGTAATAAAGATATTCCCGTTGCAATGGGTGGAACACATCCTTCTTCTCTGCCAGAAAGAACACTCAGGGAGAATGCTATAGACTTTGTAATACAGGGTGAAGGGGTTTATACCATAGAGGGGTTAATACGATATATAAAAGGTAAAGGTGTTATCAAGGACATAAAAGGGTTGTGGTATAAGGATAGAGATGGTGTAGCTTTAACGGCTCCTTCTTCAGTTGTAAAGAATTTAGAGGAAGAATTAGAAGGCTATGCATGGGATTTATTACCAGATATAAGTAATTATAGAGCTCATAATTGGCATTGTTTTCAAGATTTTGGGAAGAGCACAAGAGAAGATTTTTCAGATATAAGATCTCCATATGCCTCAATCTATACTTCACTTGGATGTCCCTATTCATGTCATTTCTGTTGTATAAACGCACTCTATGAAAAACCTGGCATAAAATACTGGTCTTTAAAAAAAGTAGTTTCATGGATTGATTCTCTTGTCAATACATACAAGGTAAAGAATATCAGATTTGCTGACGAACTATTTATATCGTCTTCTAAAAGGGTTGAGATGTTTTGTGACCTGCTTATTGAACGGAATTATAACCTTAACATATGGGTGTACGGAAGGGTTGGTACTATCAATGATTCTCTGCTAAAAAAGCTTAAAAAGGCAGGGATAAACTGGATATGTCTCGGTATTGAATCTGCAAATGAAAAAGTCAGGAATGGTGTGAATAAAAAAATAAAAGCAGACATTAAAGATCTTATAAGGCGTATCCAGTCCAATGATATCAATGTTATGGGTAATTATATGTTTGGCTTGCCGGAAGACAATTTAACGACCATGAGAGAAACGCTTCAACTTGCAATTGATTTAAATTGTGAATTTGTAAATTTCTATACGGTTATGGCTTATCCTGGCTCTAAGTTATACGAATGGGCATATATGAAGGAAAATTATTTACCAAAGAGTTGGGATGGGTTCTCCCAACACAGTTATGAAACCAGACCTTTGCCAACGAACTATCTTTCTGCAAACGAGGTATTAAAGTTTAGAGATGATGCGTTCATGAGATACTTCACAAATCAGGGCTATCTAACGCATGTACGGAAGAAATTTGGTGATAAAGTGGAAAGACACATAGAAAAAATGCTCCAAATAAAATTAAAAAGGAAGTTGCTGGAGAATTGATTTGAACGGAATTGATTTACTTGCAAGAAAAGCTTTATGGGTGAAACAAGAGACGGTAAAACTGCACAAGCTTGCTCCCGGGACAAGGATTGCTTCATCATTATCATGCATTGAGATACTGGTCGCTTTATATTATGGCAAGATTCTGAGCTTCAATTCAAATAATACCCGTTGGGAAACAAGGGATAGATTCATTGTCAGTAAAGCGCATGGGTCAGTTTCTCTGTATCCTATATTGGCGGATTTCGGTTTCTTTGAGAAGGAAGAGTTAAAAAAAATAGGGAAAGAAGGGGCCATTCTTGGAGATATTCCCGATAATTCGATTCCGGGCTTTGAAACAATAAATGGTTCTTTAGGCCACGGCCTTGGTGTGGCATGTGGAGTTGCATTGGCGCTGAAGAAAAAAAAACTGGCTGCAAGAGTGTTCGTTTTGTCGGGCGATGGTGAATTATATGAAGGTTCAGTTTGGGAATCGATTATGTTTGCATCCCATCATAGACTGAACAATTTAATATTGATTATTGATAACAATAAAATCTGTATGCTTGACTATTGTAAAAATATTCTGGATTTAGAACCGCTTGATGATAAATTCAGGACTTTTAACTGGGCAACAAAGACTGTTGATGGCCATAATATTGAACAACTCTGCCAT
>JAUQXU010000411.1 GCA_030837935.1 Candidatus Brocadia sp. | reverse complement strand
AATTTCAAGTCTTCTCAATAAGACCACTCCCCTTTCAAAAAGAACTTTTTTTATTAATTGTTCATCAATTTTAGATTGAAAATAAGCATGACCAAACCTTTCTACAACCGTTTCCCTTTCAAAATTTTCGAGGATAAACCTAACAACTTTTTTGAATGTTTTTAAATCATGGTTCATGAAATAATAGCTTTTTTCGTTTTCTTTCTTTGGAGAATCTGTTCCACTTTTTGATAAAATACCCATGGTAATATATTTTTCACAAACTTCCTTTGCATAAACCCTCGATATCTTACCTTCTAACTCCGTCTCAATTTTTCCGGGATAGACAATAAAATTTTTTTCTATCGGATTTTTTTCAAGTATTATTTTACTTTCATTATCAATAAAATAGTTTAATACCAGAAGTTCTTTTTCAGTAAGTTTAAAATCATCCAAGATATTTCCTCCTTTTAATTCGTTTTTGTTTGTAAACATTAGTTTGCATATTATTGTAATATGTGGTTTACATTTTATATAGTTATCTGAAAGAACTTTGTTGAATTGAGTATTTCAAAAGAATGCATGAAAACGTATTGTAAGCATTCCTATACCTCATTTTTGAAAGGATAGGGCTTTCCAAATCACCATCCTCCGGCCTTAATATCCGCCCACTCATTCACGCTCACCACAGCACGCTTCCTCTCTCAAGATGATCTTTCCCCTTTCCCCTGTTTAACACCCCTGCCATCATCTAATGTCGCCATTTCTCAAGTATCACTTACTATTTCTCAAGTATCACTTACTGTTTCTGAATTGTTATCACACAATTTAATTGTCTGTGAAAATCCATATGATAATATTGGTAAACTCTTTAATATGACGAATGATGGAAAAAATATGATAGAATTTTTAAAAAAGGATTAAATTTGCATTATTATTCTCTCCAACCTCAACGGCAAGCGGGGGGTCCCCCCATTGCTTTCTGTTTTTGCCATGGGTGCTGATGGGATTATTGTGGACATTTGGTTGAAAAAATAATCAAGAATGCGGAGAAGCACAATACACACAATCAAACCCACAGCCGACCGAGGGATTCTTCTGCTCCTTGCTGAATTGATACGTTCTCTCTGACCTTTTCTTTACTATTGTTGCCTCCCTCTGCATACTTACCCGAAACCACTTTTCGTATATGCTCTGCGGTTATTGGTCCAATCAACTTCACATTCCCCAATTCTTCTGGAGATGCTTTCATCACATTCTCAACACTGCCAAAATATGAGAGTAAGTTCCTGGATGCCAAGGGCCCTACATCAGTGATAGCTGACACGATATATTCTCGCTGCTCGTCGATCCCCATATGTGACCGCTTCCCATGAACACTGATACTGCGGCCATATTTATTCTGTTCCTTGAGTGCCACCAAGAGGAGATGCTGAGCAGTCTCAACTGCGGTAAGAGAATATAGTATTGGCACACGAAGACTGACGGTTATAGCGTTTAGCATACCCCTTATTGCCTGGACATTGACTCTTCTTGTGGTGAAAAATGGATCACCGCCTTCGATTATTAACACCGGTCTGCGGTATGCCTGCGCAAGATCATACAACTGCTCGAAAAGTTTCTTCTCATCAAGCCATGAAGAGAATAAATCATCCATAGTCTTCCTTTCAAAGGCTATCCTATCCGAAACAACATAATCACCCACTTCAAGGGTCTTGAACACCAGCTTAACTCCCAGTCTCTCCAGTGTCTTTACCACCGGGCTTCTCATCTCTCGGTGATCAATAACAATCTCAGGCATCTTTGTCGGTGTTTCAGCCATTTCGCCTCTTAAGATACAGACTCCTCGGATCTCTTTCCTTCTCTGGCGAGGATTATGCCCAATTCATCTATTGCAGCCGCAACCTCTGCAAAATCCAAACTTTCTCGCTCAAGGTCATCTAACCTTATTGTAAAAAGTTCCGCCCTCCACTCTTCTAACTGGCATAACTCGTTATCCCTTTGAACGCCAGGTTGACTGAGAACACTGTTATCGTTCTTTAGCTCCTCAATCCGCGCCCGAATCTCCTGCAGTTCTAATGCGTGCATATTATCCTATGCCAGCATTACTTGAATATACTTTTCTATATTTACATGTGTCCGGCTTCCTTCATACTGAAGTGCCTGCCGTCTCCGATAATGACGTGGTCAAGTACTGTAATTCCCATAATATTTCCCGTTTCAGAGAGCTTCTTGGTGATCTCGATATCCTCCCTGCTGGGTGTTGGGTCACCTGACGGGTGGTTATGCGCTACTATTATGCTCGCAGCAGAATTGGCAAGTGCTTCCCGGAATACTTCACGCGGATGTACAACATTTGCATTCAGGCTGCCGATAGAGATTGTGGTCTCCCGGATTACCTGGTTCTTTGTATCCAGACACAACTCTATAAACGACTCCCTCTTGTTCTCTCGCATATACGGGTACAGCCTCCTATAGACGTCTTCCGGGCCGCTTATCTTGTACTTTGGCTCTGCTTGGTAATTTTCAAGCCGTCTTGATATCTCAAAGCAGGCCGCTATCTGCGCTGCCTTTGCACCCTTTATCCCCGGGATATTTGAAAGCTCCTTGACTGATGCTACTGATAACTTCCGCAGGTCAAACTTTTTCAAAATATTATGACCTATGCTCAGCGCTGAATTATTCTTTGTGCCGCTGTTGATCAATGCAGCTAACAGTTCCCCGTCACTCAGGGCTTGCACCCCTTTAGTCTCAATTCTCATCCGGGGTGATTGCAAGTCTTCATAGCTTTCGTTCATATTACTTCCGGAACTTCTTTCCTGGATTCCATGTTTCCATAGCTTCCGCTGGTCGATTCTCTTTGTTCATCTTTCTACCCCCAGGCTATGTCTATCTTGCCGTTCTTTTCTACATCTTTCAGGATATACTCTACACTATCCATATCATCCGGGTGGGATTCAGCATAACTCTTTAGCCTTGATATCCGGTACTTATCATCCATCGATAGATGCATTCTGGTTGGTGTAACATCGCTGGCAATCGAATCCAGAAAATCCGCAAACTCTGAAGTGATACTACCAAAGTATGTATACTCCACTTTACTCAATGTTATTGACATATTATACCT
>JAUQXU010000410.1 GCA_030837935.1 Candidatus Brocadia sp. | reverse complement strand
GTGCCGGAGTTTTAATTCTTTTATGATCAGACCCGCCATGATTGTCTTTCCAGCGCCAGGGTCATCGGCAATCAAAAAACGAATTCTTGGAAGTTTTAGTACATATCCATAGACGCCTTCAATCTGGTGAGGAAGGGGATCTACCTTGGAGATGTTCATTGCCAATAAAGGATCGTAAAGGGATGCAAACCGATAACGAATTGTTTCAAGCGAAAGAAAGACCTTCCAAGGTTCTTCAGAAAAAGGAGAGACTGTTTCCTCAGTAAAAAATGTGGAAAACTCGTCACGTGGGATTATCTGGTCGATGGGCTCTCCGGATCGGACGGTAGCGCCAATGATATGGATATAGTTACCGATGCCTTCGATGAATTTTATCTCGACAGGCTCAGACCACTTTGAACCCTTGATGATACTTCCTGCTCTTATATCATTCATTCAATTCCCAGGTTTTCATTAACGCCTTACTTAAATATATTGGCAAGCAAGTTTTATGCTACACATAAATGTTTTCTTTCCCGGTGTTAATAGCCGTGGCATAGTATCAATTTCATTTATCCGCGTCAATGAATATCCATCTCATAAAACCACGTGTTATCGCCCCAACTCATCATATCGTACCCTCTTCGTATTTATCTAAAATATATAGCATCAAAACAAAAAATAATTGAATTCCCTTGAACGCTTTAAAATTACTTGTAAAATAAAAACAATTAAAAAGAACTTGGAATGTATCACTTAATCATGAGATACAAATTAAACGTATGTAAACATCCGGAGGCATATTGAATTCATGCTTGATATAAATTTTATCAGGAACAATCCTGACAAGGTAAAACAGGCGATCGCCCATAAACATGAAAATGCGTCTAGTGTAGACCAAATTTTAGAACTGGATACACAACGCAGGTCTCTGATTCACGCCTGCGAACAATTAAAAAGTAAACGCAACGAAAAATCAAAAGAGGTCAGTGAACTTAAAAAAAAAGGACAAGACACCTCCCGTATTATTGAAGAAACAAAAAAGATTGGCGATGATATAAAATCTATGGAGGAAAAACTTAAGGAACTGGAACCTCAAATTACTAACCTGCTCCTCCGCATCCCCAATATCCCTGCGGCAGACGTACCCATTGGAAAGGATGCCAGTGACAACATCATCGTCAAGACCTGGGGACAGCGAAAGACTTTTGATTTTACCCCTTTACCACACTGGGAGCTGGGTCGTATCTTGAATATCCTGGATATGGAGCGTTCTTCCAAAATATCTGGTTCTGGTTTTATCTTACTGAAAGGCCTTGGCGCAAAACTCGAACGTGCTTTATTCTGTTTTATGCTGGACCTCCACACGAGAGAACACGGCTATACCGAATTATTTCCGCCGTTCCTCGTTAACCGCACATCAATGACGGGCACAGGCCAATTACCAAAGCTGGAAGAGGATATGTACCGAACCGCCGCTGACGATCTCTTCCTCGTTCCCACGGCAGAAGTTCCTGTTACCAATATCCACCGTGATGAGATACTCTTGCATAAAGACCTTCCTGTTTACTATACTGCGTATACGCCTTGCTTTCGGCGCGAGGCGGGTTCTTACGGTAAAGATACACGGGGTATTATACGGGTACATCAGTTCAACAAAGTGGAATTAGTCAAGCTGGTAAGACCTGAAACCTCTTACGATGAGCTCGAGTCGTTGCTGGGCAATGCAGAAAAAGTACTCCAGCTTCTTGGACTTGAATACCGGGTTGCAAAACTCTCTACAGGAGACATGAGTTTTGCGGCGGCAAAGTGCTATGACATAGAGGTCTGGGCCCCCGGTTTAGATAAATTCCTGGAGGTTTCGTCTTGTAGTAATTTTGAAGATTTCCAGGCACGGCGTATAAACATACGTTTCCGGGATGAAGATGGTAAATTGCGATTTGTACACACCTTAAACGGTTCCGGATTAGCCCTCCCACGAACGGTCATCGCAATTCTTGAGACCTATCAGCAACAGGACGGGGCTATTAGTATTCCGGAAGTTCTCCAGCCCTATATGGGTGGAATAAAGGCTATTACCAGGCAATGATTGTACTTCTCTTACTTTTTACTTTACCCGGCTCAACGGTATTACCTCGCTATTTCAAGGTATAACTCTTCCCAAACATTTCAATGCCAAACCACTTGCCCTCTGAACCGATCAGCAGTCTACCTTTGCCGGTAATGAGCAAGAACAATACGAGGAGTGGGAAGAGTACCGGAAGTGCAATAATAAGGATGGATAAGGTTACGAAGACCGCAGGTATTAACGCAACCAATATAACTGCCAGGAGTGGAAAGACAAGCATAAACATGATAACGAGAATACTGAGAGCGAATACCAACACGGGAGGCAAGATTACGACGGACAATACGCCCCAAAATCCCTTTCCCAAAAAACCAGAAATCCTCTTCTCACACACAACCACCCCACCAAGTACATATTCCTCTCTTGGCTCACGACCTTCGTCTTCCAATGGTTTTTCGGGGATCAGCTCTTGCTGTTTCGGTTGTTCTTTTGCCGTTGTTTCCTCTCCGGCTACAACAGAAGAAACATCGCCTCCCGGCATTTCTAAAGCGCCTTCTTTCTGAAGATTCTCTTCGGACACCTTTTCCTTCTTTTTTCTTTTCCATATCGCCATGCTAAAATCGCCTCATCCTTTACAATTACAGATCCTCGCATAAACTTGCAATAGCCTGTGCTGCAATAGCCTCACCACGGCCAATGGCATCTACACCTTCCATCGTTGTTGCCTTGATGTTGACCCTGCTTGCATCCACATGGAGACATTCTGCAATATTCTTTTTCATCTCCCCTTTTTTTTGACCGATCTTAGGCTTTTGGGCAAGGATCATTACGTCCACATTATTAACCCTGCAACGTCTTTCCTTCACAAGGTCAACAACTTTTAAAAGAAGCAACTTGCTTGAGACTCCTTTCCATTTCGGATCGGTATCCGGGAAGTGTTCTCCGATATCACCAAGGGCTGCCGCTCCGAGTAATGCATCACATACTGCATGAAGCACAACATCGGCATCTGAATGCCCAAGCAAACCTAACGGGTAATCAAACTCAACTCCGCCCAGCACCAGCTTACGGTTTTCGACAAGTTTATGAATATCGTATCCAATCCCAAACAGCATGCACCCTCTATTTAACGGCAATTTTCTGTTCCAGCTCCGGCAATCTCATTTGTGCCTTTTTGCTATTCTCACCGACCTTTTCCTCAGTTTAAACCACTTTTTCGCATAAGGCTCTTCACATTTTCCAACAACATGTTTACCTCTGATACCTGCCGTACCATCTCTTCCCGTTCTGTCCACCGAAGGTCGCGATAAGATGAAATATTGTTACTAATATCCTCGATCACGCGATCAATGGCCTTATTGATCTCGAATTTCATAAATTCAACAAATCGTTCGCAAATTGCATCTGTCCGCTTTATAAATTCGTTACGGAATGACTTTCGTCTTTGAGGAAAAATAGCAAATCCAATACACGCCAACGCCACAGCCATTCCTATGGTAACAGGCGGAGGCACAATCCATGAAAACATTATGGTAACGCCAACTCCAATGCCTATGGCAAACGCTTCCGTCAGCAAAAAGCTAATAAACCCACCCTGAACCGAACTGCTTAATTTCTCTGATTCACGCTCAATATCCAATTCTCTGAACTCTTTGGAACGCGACTTTAAGGCAACCTCAATCTCGTGCTTCCGGTCGTCATAGTGTCGCTCGGCATGTCCGTCAAGGATACTGCCAGCCCTGCGGTCGTATCCAACTTCTTTTTCTATGTGATCTCGCGCCAAATCCCATAACGAACGGTTATTTCTCGAAACATAATCCACCATATCATCGACAATTCTGTCAAGATCTGTTTGTGGATTTAAGAGCCCGTACACTTCCCTCTTAAAGCGCTCGTCAATCTTCTCCCGTCCCACTTTAGAAAGAATTACGGACTTCATCGTAACATAGGAGTTCAGAAAATTATCTAATTTTTCTTTTAACCGGGAAAATACAAGCTTAATTTCGTCTCTGTATTTAACGGTATATTCCTGCATATCCTGTTTTTTATTCTTAAGCCGCGTCTCAAATCGTTCGATACTTTTGATATCGGTATTGCACTTATTGACCTTCTCATTCAGATCGTGTTGAAGTTCAGTAAATACACTATGGAGATATTTTAAAGGGCTGACGAGTTTAAAATCAATCTTTGTATCGAGATCGAGTTTATCAAACACAAAAGACTCGACTTCTTTTATTTTACTTTTGTCGAGGAGAAGCATGTCACTTTCGACCTTCGCCTTGTAAGCTTCCTTAGCAGACACCAATAATATCTTGGGTTCGAAACCAAGCAACCGATAACAATTCTTTTCCAAAAAAGCTACAATCTCATTGAGCTCTTCGGGTGTCTTAAGGTCTATCTTATTGAGAATAAACAACACCTTCCGCCCCCACTTGCTCTTTAAAAACTGCAGAAATTGCCGCTCACTCTCGGTAAACGGATGATCCGATGAGGTTATAAAGAGCACCAGTTCCGCCCTGTGAACAAAACTTTCTGTTAGCGCCGCATGCTCTACTATGATCGAATTCGTCCCAGGGGTATCGACAAGGGTAATGTCTCTCAATGATTCCATAGGATAGGTTGCCTGACACATGTGGTCACTAACCTCCCTGACTTCAACCTTCTCGCCATACGTTAACAACGTGATTCGGTTGGTAGTCGGTGTTGGACCGTCTGGCAGGACATGTTCACCACACATCGCATTGATAAAACTGGATTTGCCTGAGTTGTATTCACCGGCCACCAAAAGATAAAATGGTTCTTCCAGCTGGCTGCGCATTTCAACAACTTTTTTCTCCATATCCGCAACACCAACTCGCTCAAAAAACTTTTTTGAGTTATCAAGGAGATTTACAACGTCAGGATAAATATCCCGGTGTTTTGCCTTTGTTGTTATATTTAACATAAAACAAACGAACTGAATATAAAATGGTATGAACAACCCTTATTTACATGTTACGGGTACGGCAATATAAGACAAAATCTTAACAGTTTTTGTAATGCAAGTCAAACTTTTCTTTTCTCAGCGCTCAAGGCAATAGCCTCGATCTCCACGTGTGCGTCCCTGGGCAATTTTGCCGCCTGAACTGCAGCTCTGGCAGGTGGTTTATTTGGGAAAAATTCTTTGTAAACATCATTCATTGCCACATAATCATTCAGGTCTTTCATAAAGACGGTCGTCTTTACCACCTTATCTAAGGAGGAACCTGCCGCATCCAAGATGTGTTTTATATTTTCCAATACCTGTCTCGTCTGAATCTTAATATCCCCCTGCACAACCTCCCCTGTTGCAGGATGGATGGGAATTTGCCCCGATAAAAACACAAAATCTCCTGCTTTGATCGCCTGAGAATACGGCCCGATTGCCGCGGGTGCTCTATTCGTTGAAACAACTACCTTTTCCATTTTAGCCTCCATTTCAAAATAATCATTTACCGGATTAAGCAGCAATTATCTGTAATTTATTTATGATACATGGGGATTTACTATATCAAAATTTATGGATAAATGAATATTTTTTACCAAAAACAACCATCAGGGTGGAGGAAATATGGTGGCAATAAACATCCTCCTCCCATGGTAGAAGGGATTAGGGGATGGGGTGAACTGTTACAGGTTTTTTTATTGATTGTCCCTACCCTTTTTGTTTCAATTGCCCTGTTGATTTATAATATTACCGTGCACATACTTCTTTTTATAGCAAGTTTTTTTACTTACGTATATGCGTAATGTACGGCTTCTGATAGAATACGATGGCACACATTATGCGGGTTGGCAATGGCAGAAGAATGACAAGACTATCCAGGAAGCACTTTCCAAGGCGATAGGACAGGTCACTCAGGAAACAATTAAACTTTACGGAGCCAGCCGTACCGATGCGGGGGTGCATGCCCAGGGTCAGGTGGCTAATTTTAAAACCACGTCTGATATCCCATCCGGAAAATTACTTCACGCTATAAATTTCTACCTCCCTCATGACATAACGGTAAAAAACGCCTCAGACACAACGGAATCCTTTCATGCCCAATACGGCGCCAAATCAAAGGTCTATCAATATACCCTTTTTAATGACTGGATAAGAACCTCTCTCAATCGGAATTTTTGCCATGTATGCGGGTTTCGGCTAGATATGGATAAAATGATTGAGGCAACAAAGGACATCATTGGCACACATGATTTCACCTCCTTTACAACGAAGGCACAGTGTAAGAAGCACAGGATACGCACGGTGAAAAAACTGGATATCAAAAAAGAAGAAAAGTATATCTATTTTACCATCGAGGCAGATGGATTTCTGTACAATATGGTAAGAACCATGGTGGGCACCCTGATAGAGGTAGGAAGGGGGAAAATCACCGCAGAAAGAGTGAAGGATATTTTAGATGCAAAAAACCGGGAATTGGCAGGTCCCACGGCACCAGCCAGGGGTCTATGTCTCATAGAGGTTAACTATGAAAACGGTTTATAAAAATGAAACAATTTATGAAAAGCAAGGTCTTTTGATTTCTGTTTAACCTTTCTCTTATTTTCTTGACTCTGAGGAACAACAAGAATAAACTATCGCCCTAACCCGTTCCTTGCTATAATTGTAACATTATTTCGATAATGCCATATCAGCACATCGGAGCAAAACCATGACTGAATACGACTCCAATCAAGACAAAAGGCTGTACCCACGAGTTAATTTACCTGTCTATTGCAGACCTGCACACCTTACTTCACCCCGCAGTCCGCTGGTCAACATTGGACTTGGTGGTATACGCGTTTATAGTGACAAGTCGTTCAAGATTGGCGAACGCCTGGAAATTGAATTGTTTTTGCCAGACAGCACGAGCCTGACGTGCAATGTAAAAGTTGTATGGCTAAATTCGATGGATGGATCAACTGCTAAATACGATGTGGGGCTTCAGTTTTTAGAAGTGGAAAGTAACGATTTGCGCCGGCTGGCTACCCTGCTAAAGCAAAACACATAACCTGCCTTTCAGAAAAGAAAATAGCACTACCCCTCCAATCGCAGCATAGCCACAATCAAAAAGAGCTACCTGGCATTGCATAACAAATATCGTCTTTGTTTTTTGACAAACAAGAAGTGTCGTTTGTCAAAGGTAAAATCCACTTCGTGAAAAACCCCTTTTTTAATCGTAACCCGCGATGTTTAATTTATTGACACAATTTTTAAAAATCGTTATATTTATAAAAAATAAATTTTACGAAAGGTTTTTTCTATGCTCTCAATTGAGGATTTTTTGAAGGTAGACCTGCGCGTAGCTGAGGTAAAGCACGCAGAACCTCACCCAAACGCAGACAGACTGATGATATTGAAAATTGATGCGGGTGACGGAATAGAAGGCAGACAGATTGTTGCCGGGATTAGAAACTGTTACAAACCAGAAGACCTGATTGGAAAGCGGATCGTTATTGTAAACAACCTTGCCCCCGCAATCCTTCGGGGTGTGGAAAGTCAGGGAATGCTGTTAGCCGCCAAGGACGCGGACCAGGTGGTGATCATTACAACAGAAAAAGATATAAAACCTGGCTCTAAAATACAATAAATAAAGGCATTTTTCACCACCAGACACAAAGTGCGTTGCGAGATTTAGGTTTAACTTTTACCTGTCAACCTCCAACTTTCAACTGATGTAAAACTCTGTGATCTTTGCGCTTCTGTGGTGAATTGAATTTTAACATGTATTTGCAGAAAATGGCGAAAAACAACCATGCTGCAGGAGTTATTCATAACCAATTTTGTATTAATTGATAAAGTCACCATTAAGCTCTGTGAACGGTTGAATGTATTTAGTGGGGCGACAGGGGTAGGAAAATCAATGGTGATCGGGGCGCTTAATTTCATCCTTGGTGGACGGACAACCGCAGATATCGTGCGAAGCGGCAAAGATGAGGCCACCGTAATAGGTAAATTCTCTCTTAAAGATAAAAATCTTCTCAGGCATATCACGAAGGTATCGGATAACATTATCAGCGATGAAGAAATCTTGCTTCAAAGAACTATTGACACAAACGGACGGAGCAGATGCCGCCTGAACGACATGCCTATCACGGTTTCCATGCTTAAAACGGTTGGAGAGATGTTAGTCAGCATTCATGGTCAACACGAACATGAGACCTTATTAAACGGAACTAACCAGCTCTATATCCTGGATGATTTTGGAGGGATTTCCAAGTTACGGGAGGGCTTCGCTGAGGCCTATCAACAATTTACAGAAAAGACAAAATTACGGGATACCCTGAAAAGCAACCAGCAGGAACGCAGGCAAACAATGGATTTATATGCCTTCCAAATCGATGAAATTGATAAAGCTCAACTTAAGGCAGGTGAGGGAGAAGAACTGGAAAAGGAAAAGAGTATTTTAAGTAACGCCGAAAAAATTTACAGCACGGTCTCCTCCTGTTATTCACAACTTTACGAGTCTTCCGAAGCAGTTGTTGAAAGGTTAAAGTCCGTTATTCGTGAATTGCAATCAGTTGCGAAACTTGACGACACCCTGCAAAAGATATTTGAAGATAGCTGCCAGACACTCTATCAAATAGAGGACACGGCTTTTTCTCTGGGAAAATACAGAGATGGATTCAATTACGACCCGCAAAGATTGGAATATATTGAAGAACGTTTAAACACGATCCGGAAGTTAAAGTCAAAATACGGAAACTCGGTGCAGGAAATCCTATCGTATCGTGACGAGGCAGGGTTAAAATTGAAGCGACTTTCTGAGGAAGGAACGACGGCCGAACATGTGGATGAAGAACTCCTGGCTTTGTCTGATTCATTGAAACAAAAAGGCAACGAATTAACACAAAAACGTCTTTCAACCGCCGATAAGCTGACTCCCCTGATAAACGAAGAACTGCACGACCTGGGCATCCCCCACGGCCGGTTTTGCGTTCAGATCACATCGCCCCTTTTACATAACAACGGCGATCTGCCGGTCGCAGAGGCAAAGAGTTACGGTTTTGAGCAGGTGGATTTTCTGATCTCACCGAATCCCGGCGAAGACTTAAAGCCGCTGAAAAAGATAGCCTCCGGCGGAGAAATATCACGCGTTATGCTGGCGCTGAAGCACCAACTAGCCAAAGTAGATAAGACGCCGGTGCTGGTTTTTGACGAAATCGATGCCAATATCGGCGGTAGAATGGGAGAGGTTATTGGAGAAAAGTTGAGTAGTATCGCAAAGTCACACCAGGTAATCTGCATTACCCATCTTCCTCAGATTGCCAGCTATGCAGATGAACACTGGAAGGTAAATAAGCTGGTCAAAAATGGTAAAACATTTTCTACTATCGAAAACGTATCAGGCGAGTCCCGGCTTGAAGAAATTGCCGACATGATCAGGGGTAGTGAAAAAACTGATATTACCCGAAAACAGGCACAGGAAATGTTGCGGGATGCAAAGAGAAAGGCAAAAACTAAGGGCTAGCGATTTGATCAGAATTGGATATGATCAAGGTCGACATGAAGGAGGTGTTTAAATGGCGTTGCTCAAAGAAATCACTATAGAGGCTATAAAGAAATTACCAGATGAGTGTTCTCTTGAAGATATAATGTACGAGATAAATTTTGTTGCTCAAGTTTTTGAAGGTCTTAGAGACGCTGAGAATGGAAAATTATTGACTACTGAGGAACTTCTCAACAGAATTGATCAATGGGCAAAATAAGATGGACAGAGAAGGCCAGTAGCAATTTACAAGCAATTCATGATTATATTGTCAAAGATTCTAAGACCTATGCCACTCGATTCATAAAATCTCTTATCAAAGCAACAACAAAACTGGAAACGATGCCTCGGTGTGGTCGTATTGTACCAGAACTTGAAAGGTATAATTTTAGAGAAGTTATTTATCAAAATTACAGAATTGTTTAACGAATAATAGAGGGTACTGAGGATGTTGAAATACTCGCCGCAATGCATGGTGCCCGTGAAATTAAAACAGCATTTCGTCAAGAATGGGAATTCTGAACGATTAAGAAAAAATAGGAAAATATTTTCATGTTAGAACGTTTGCAAAAGATACTGGCAGAGGCAGGACTTGGTTCACGTCGTGAGTGTGAACAAATCATTACTGCCGGGAGGGTAACGGTAAATGGAAAGCGCATCACAACCCTGGGTACCACGGTCAATGCAGATACGAGTGAGATTCATTGCGATGGAACCTTGATAAAAAAACAACGCAAGATTTATTATCTGCTCAATAAGCCCAAGGGCTATGTGTGCACAAACCGCGACGAGCTGGACCGGTTAAAGGCAATTGATATACTACAAAATGTGACTCAAAGAATATACACCATCGGAAGACTGGATAAGGAGAGTGAAGGACTGATTATTTTAACCAATGATGGTGACCTTGCAAACAAACTATCCCATCCGAAATTTGAGATAAGTAAAACGTACTTTGTGGAAGTAGATGGGTACTTGTCAGATACGGCAATTAAGGCTTTGACATCGGGTGTTTGGCTTTCCTTTGGCAAGACACGACCAGTAAGAGTTCAAAATGTGCGTAAGGGAAAGCAAAGGAGCAGGTTTGAAATGGTGTTAAAGGAAGGTAAAAACAGAGAGATCCGTCGTATGCTCGTTGAATGTAACTATAAAGTACGTATTCTGCGGCGAATAAGGATTGGCAACTTATATGACCCGACTTTGAAAATCGGTAAATATCGGAAATTGACCGATCATGAAGCGGCACGGCTTTATGCATTAGCCGAACGCGTTGATGGAAAGGATAAAGGTAATAGTTCACCCCAGACTACTCAGAGGGCACACAGAAAAAGATCAACAAGATAAAAAACGGGGAAGATGAGATGCCTGGAAACTCAACCTCACAGTCTTTCTGCTTCTCAACCTCCTGGTCTCCTTCCAACCGCCGCATGCTCTGCGGTGAGCTGAACTTTTAAGAATAAAAATTGAGGAAAACATGACACAGCTACAACAAGCCAGGCAAAATATCATTACACAGGAGATGAAGCAGGTTGCAACGGATGAAGGTCTCGACCCTGAAAATATCAGGGATCGTATTGCCGAGGGTAAGATTGTCATTCCTGCAAACCATAAGCGTAAAGCTACAAAGATTTGCGGTATTGGCGCAGGACTCAAAACCAAGGTCAATGCCAACATTGGAACATCGGCTGATTATGCGGATATCGCCAGCGAGATGAATAAATTACAGGCTGCTGAGGAAGCAGGCGCCGACGCCGTAATGGACCTGAGCACCGGCGGAGATTTACGGGCAATACGGAAAAAGATTATCGGATCGGCATCTATTGCTGTAGGGAGCGTGCCAATTTATGAGGCCGCCGTCAAGACCGTTCAGCACAAGCATGCGATTGTCGATATGACCGCTACGGACATGCTCGAAGCAATAAGGCTGCACTGTGAGGACGGCGTGGATTTTATTACCGTGCATTGCGGCGCCACAAAAGGCGTACTCAAACATTTAAAGGAAAGCAGGCGCATTTGCGGCGTAGTAAGCCGGGGCGGAACGTTTCTGGTAGAATGGATGATCCATTCTGGCAAAGAGAATCCACTATATGAGGAATATGATGAGATACTGGCGATTGCAAAAGAATATGACGTGACCCTGAGCCTGGGAGATGCCATGAGGCCCGGCGCCCTGGCAGACGCATTCGATAGAGCTCAGGTTTATGAGTTAAATGTGTTGGCAGAACTTGCCCAAAGAGCGCTGGATGCCGGCGTGCAGGTTATTGTGGAAGGGCCAGGCCATGTGCCCTTGAATCAGGTAGCCGCGCAGGTACAATTACAAAAGGAACTCTGTAAGGGTGTGCCTTTTTATGTGCTTGGGCCGATTGTCACGGACATTGCGCCTGGATATGACCATATTACCTCTGCCATTGGAGGGGCAATAGCAGCCGCCGCAGGTGCAGATTTCCTGTGCTATGTAACACCGACAGAACATCTGAGCCTGCCTGGTCCTGCTGATGTGAGAAGTGGTGTAATGACCGCACGGATTGCCGCTCATGCCGCCGACATTGCCAAGGGTATTAAATCGGCATGGGAGTGGGACAAAAAAATGTCACAATTCAGACGGGAGAGGAACTGGGAGGGACAGTTTAGCACGTGTATCGATCCTACAGTCGCCAGAAGTATTCGTGAAAAAGGACGGCCTCAAAATGAAGAGGTCTGTTCCATGTGTGCTGAATACTGTGTATTCAAGCTCAGCGACAAGGTGTAAAGGTATAGAATTTACCTTAAATCAAGCATTGAAGACGCGGAATTTATGGTGTGAAAACTGTCGAGAAAAGTGTTTCTTTTTCTGATAGTTCTTCAAAAATGACAATTCAAACAACCACAGGAAGTGACTTTAAGCTTTTTATTGAACTAATCTCCTTGGCTTTTGTAGATTTTTCTTCTCTTAAATCATATTCCATCTGAAGACCAAGCCAGAAATCCGGCGTCGTACCAAAGAACTTTGACAGACGTAGCGCCGTATCTGCCGTGATCCTCCTTTTTCCTTTTATTATTTCAGATACTCTTGTCGGCGGCATTTTAGTTTCCTTCGCAAGTCTGTAAGCAGAAATATGAAATTCCTGGAGGAATTCTTCCTCAAGAATTTCTCCAGGATGAATATTGGGAATCTTTTTCACCTTAAACTCCTTTCTTAATGGTAATCAACAATTTCAACATCAGATGCGCTTGCATTATTCCAAATAAAGCAAATTCTCCATTGGTCATTTATTCGTATGCTGTATTGACCGATTCTATCGCCTTTAAGTCTTTCCAGACGATTTGCAGGTGGTATGCTTAAATCCGGCAATTCCTTTGCCCTGTGAAGCATAAAAAGTTTTCTTAAAGCGATACGCTGAATAGAAACCGGAAACCTCAGCGATCTTTCCTGGTTCCATATCTTTTCGGTTTCTTTGCATTTGAACGATAATATCACGCTATCATAATAACGGTTGACGATAATAGCGTCAAGCAGGAATACTTGTTTTTGTCAGACGTTTCCCCGAGCATCAGCAGCTATGGGAGCATCTACCATCCTCCACTTCCGTCGCTCACATCGTTTCACTGTTCTTATTTTTTGTTCTGTCTTCCGCCTTCTGCCCCATTACAGATATTTTTTTCCCAAAATTTACCCACTCATTTCCACGATAACCCAAAATTAAGATGCAACCTTCACGTTCCTATTCTAAATAATCATTAATCAAGACGCGACACCAAGCACCTTCCTCCTCTACCCAACCAAAACGACATCTCCTGATCTGGGAGATTACGAAAAACAATAGTGAAGATTGTTGTTTTTCATGTCCAGCATTTATTTATTTCTTCAGCAAGTTTAGGCCATTGACTGGAAACATAGGGAAATTTTTCCTGCATAAAATCTACTTTTAACTGCGAAAGTTTTTTTGATAAAATGGAATGTCTTTAACTCCTTTGTAAACTTCAATTGATTTTTCGAAACTTTGTATAAAAGCAACAATTGCTGTAACCCTTAGTAGTTTACTCTTACCATCAAATGTCCATGCTTCTTCTTTTGATGATTTTACCGCATGGAAGAATTTACCAATCATTTCAGTACAAAAGGATACATACTCTTTACGAATATCTTCAGCCTGTGTGCTCTCTTTATCTGTAATCAAAAGCATCTTGTCTTTACAAGGCCAATACTTGAACAAACCTTCTTTGTCGTCATTTATTTCGACAAGTTGCTGTAATCCGAATTTAACGATGGAGGGAGTTTTGATACCATTCTTTTTTTCATCAATCTCCGAAAGCATAAATAGGTTGAGAAATGGTGTTCGTCCATTTAACTTTTGGATAACGCTCATTGCTATTCCTATAGGAGAAAGAGGATCTTGAAGTGACTCAATGTGTTGTAAAAGCTGTGCATCAACTCTCTTTTGCTTACTATTTATTTCAAGAAACAATTGGCTCTCAAATTTTCTTTTATCAGATTCCTTAAAATCATTTTGATAATAAAGACCGGTTACAAATAAATGCCTCTTATTTCTTAGCTTTGCTATAATTTCCTCTTCTTTATTATCTGGCCCTTCATGATGTCCAAATACTCTATGCTGTCCATCAATGATTCCAATTGAGTTGGTTTTGTACGGTATTTCGATTATTGCATTTGAAGTTACTTCACTGATTGATTTCGGATCAATTGGATCACCCTTTCCTCGAGTCTGATTAGCAGAAAAGAATTTAGCGTCATTTGGTAAGCTAACAATAATACTATCAATAAAAGTGCGCCGTTCTCGCGTCAGAAACTCTCTTATGCTATTTATCTTCTTTTTCTCAATCAGCCGCTGATAGTAATACCCAGTTTCTTGATCCCAATTCTCTTTTCTGAAAACATATGCACAGTCCAATAGTTCTTTTGCCGTCATAACAAATGATACAAGATACACGCCCTGTGGCATACCACTTACATCCTTTGGAGAAATCACTGCACTATAGATGTTTTCCTGCTGGCTTGCTATTGCTTCACCAACATCTCTAAAATCTAAATCAAGAAATTTGTAAAATTCGTTCCGCGCTGAATATCTAATGCTATCAGCAATTTTTAGAAAATAGCGTAAATTCCTTCCATCAATATATTTGAACTTGTTGTAAAGTAATCTCTTCTCTTCCTCTATCGTATCTTCAGTAAAATACAAGCAAAATATCCTGTAACGGGCATTCGAGTATTCTGTAAATCGCCCAAACTTTTCTTTGCCAATATCCTTAATCCATGTAATAAAACTATCCTTTTGTTCGACTATTCTTTCTATAAAGTCATACTTCTTTCTTAGGTGGTCACTGTCTTTGCCAGTTGTTTCTTCGCAAACAAGAATAACATTCTCATACAAAAAAACACGGTCTATGTCACTCTTTTGACCACCAAATGTTACATGCCTGCCATCAGTCTTAATATACTCAAACCCCATCCGCCTAAAAAGATTGAGTATGTCTTCGTGAAGCTTTTTCTCGCGTTTCTTCTGTTCTTTTTGTTCAGAAGATAGAACTACTTTGATTTTCTTTTTGCGTTTCCGAACTTTTTTAGACGTCATAACTTTACTCTTAATCGTTACGGATATTTATAGCAATATCAGAATACATAAACTCAAACTTGCTTTCACTCTCAAGCACATGCTGCATTTTGCAAGTGGAAGTATAAGAGAAGAACTTATTGAATTTGTACTTGTAGGCTTTTGCTCCGTTTAGCTTCTCAGTAAATTTAGAGTCTGTTTCGATGATTACTTTGGCACCGATTTTTGACTGCTTAATTAGTTGGCTTAATTCTTCATTATCCAAATCCACTTTAGGAGCAGTTCCGTTTTGTAACACTGTGATCTCTATATTATTCTTGGATTTATCTTTTGTATAGTAAACAAATTCATGCTTGTTGACTTTATTCAAATACTCACAAATGTTAGTTGCAACTTTTAATTTTCGTAGTTTGTTGTTAGTTTCTTTAAAATTTGCAAAAAGCAGTTTTGCTTCTTCTAATTCTTTTACTCGTTTCTGCCAATATTTTTTTACACCTACTAGCACCTCATCTTCAAATCGCTTTTTGTAAGCCTTGTTTACATCTAAACCTACTGAGTTTCTCTGCATTTCATTTGCCATTGCCAATACAGAACCTGATCCAACAAAGGGGTCAAGTATCCAGTCGTCTTCATCAGTACAAAGAGAAATTATTTTTTCAACAAGAGGAAAGGGAAAAGGGCATAAATGATTCTGCTTGCTATTTCCCCAGCCTCTAATCGGTGTAGTAAAACTCCAAACATTTGATGGTGCTTTGCCATCCGGATTGTATCGTTCAGGATATGTTTTCCACCATTTTTTAAGATCAAGAATTTCACGAACTCGATCTACTTTGAATTTGAAGTTATCACCTTTCGTGAAGAATAGAATATACTCGTGTTGATTTTTAAAATTACCTTTATGATTCCAAGGCAAATTTTTGCCTTTATCCCAAATTATGACATCCCGTAAAATCCATGTTTTCTTTGAATTTTCTTTGAGTTTGTTCACTATGTCAAACGGGAAAAGTTTAACTTCTTTATTTTTTTTAAAAGTATCTACTACCAACCAAAATGTTGCGTCTGCTGTGGAAATATCATAGCAATCTTGAAACACTTTACATAGGACATCAAGGTAATCGTTGTAACTTTTCTGTCCATAACCAACTTGCTGTTTGTTATTGTTATAATTAAGTGAATCGAAGTATGGTGGTGATGAAATAATCACTTGAGGCGCAGGAATCTTTTCTATCGCAATGGTTTTTATTACATCTTTTGCATTGGCTACAACATAACGCTGTTGAATCATATTTTAAAGTTTCGAGAAAGCAAATTAACTAATAAATAAGCACAAAAAAAAGAATCAATCACTATTTAAACACATATCCTTTCAGATTATATTTATGGAGTAAAGCAAGTTAAGTTTCTGCATTTATCTACCCTTTTGTGTTATCGTGTTGGCATTATATAATAACTACATACAGCAGTCATTAAACTTATGACGAACAAAATCAATATTTCAGTAACGCATTCAATCGTCATCAATCAAACCAGTGAAACTGTTTGGAATTTCACAAAGGATTTTTCAAAACGCACACTTTGAGATACTTCAATGATTGAATGCAAACTGATTTCTAAATCACCTGAACGAAAAGCAGTGATCAAAGCAAAAGGTAGATTACAAGCCATGCTGGAATATAAAATATTTGACCGTCCTGCAAAAACCACTTTGCGAATGACAGACATTAAAGCACCTATCATTGTTGACGATGGCGGAGATGACCGGAAATTGCTTTTTCCTTAAGAATGACAGTAAAACAAAAATAGAGCAGATTGCAAGCTTTTTTAAATTTTTTCAGGGAGGGAGGTCACATCCACACAGGCCGTCCGAAAATGTATTTACACAAATGCCTATGCACTTTACTCAGATGAATAAATAATGTATATTTCAGGCATGACACGAATCAAGCCTATAAAATATAAGGAACGATCACTTATAGAATTTCAAACAACTTTTACGAATGATAAAGATTGTGCGAAACATTTAATGGAGCAAAGGTGAAGATGCGATTTTGTTTGCCCAAAATGCGGAAATAGAGAGGTTTGGTATATTACTACACGAAGACTTTATGAGTATCTGAATTGCCATCTTCAAACAAGTGTTACCGCCAGAACAAGAGAGAGTCGGGTCAGCCCTTGAAAATAGAATATGAAATCTGGTCAGTCTCTTTTTTAAGTCGTCTTTGTGCTTTCGTTTGCTCGCTTATCCGCAGGGCAGCTTTTGTTACCACGCTTAAACTTACATCAAATACTTCCCCAATCCTCTTCATTGCTATCCAAATTTGAATTTTCACTTTGTTGGCACTGGTTCCAACAAAGGTCTTTATCTTCAGGTTTTGTTTGAGTGCCTTAAAAAACAGCTCAATCTGCCAGCGATCCTTCACATCTGAAACATTGCCTTCTGTGATAACAGCAACTGAAGGGAGATAGCCATCATGATCCAGAATAGTATTTTTTACAACCCCCTTGTTCCCCCTTTACTAAGGGGAATGTGGTTGCAGCCTTGCTACGATATGAGATTCTTTGTGCACTTATTTCGAGTTCTTCCTAGTATTTATGCAAGTGAAAGAATGATCGACTTTCATCTTGTATTCACCCTTTAACTTCTGTATAGTTAGACCTTCATATCATGGTACAATAAATTTTTTGAATTTTATTTTCGGGGTAGAGCTGTGGTTTTATTCATAAAACATATTGATATTGAAGGCCCTGGTACTATTGCAGATTTTTTGGAAGATAACAAGTTGCCATACACGGTTATCGATCTCTCGCATGGAGATAAAGTGCCCAAACTGGAAAAGGACTTCCAGTCGGTTATTTGTCTCGGCGGTCCCATGAATGTGTATGAAGAGGAGAAATACCGGTTCCTGAAAGAAGAGGATATCTTACTCAAAAGAATCGCTGACGAGGAAGTGCCCTTTTTGGGAATTTGTCTGGGCGCACAATTGATTGCAAAAGCAACCGGCGCTCACGTGACAAAAAATCCCGTAAAAGAGATTGGATGGTATAAGATAGTTCTTAATGATAATGGATTAAGAGATGATTTGTTTAAAGACCTTCCGGAAGTTTTCAAGGTATTTCAATGGCATGGCGATACCTTTGGCATACCTCACGGAGGAAAGCGACTGGCATTTTCAGAACTCTGCCAGAATCAGACGTTGAAATATGGCCGGAATATTTACGGTATCCAGTTTCATGTCGAAGTGACAAAAGATATGATCGCTCAGTGGGCCGATGCTTATAAAGCAGAATTGGAATCTCTCAAGGGCATTGTCTCAGATAGACAAAAGATGTTAGAAGATTATGCCAAATTAGAGAAAAATTATATAAAACAAGCGGAACAATTCTACGTAAATTTTTTCACTATAGCAGGCTTGTTGAAGAAAAGGTTTTTTTCTTTTACCCATAAAGCTGAAAGATCAAGTTAGCCACGAACACGGGCAAACAATCCCTGTTCAAAACATACAGTGACAAGGTTTGTCCGTGCCACCCAAAAA
>JAUQXU010000409.1 GCA_030837935.1 Candidatus Brocadia sp. | reverse complement strand
ACCTATGCCTGCGGAAGTTGTTGGTTTTAAAGGTAAAAAAATACTCCTGATGCCTATTGGTGAATTAGATAGAATTAGTCCAGGAACGAAAGTTACTACATCAGGGTCGCCTTTGGAGATAAAGGTTGGAATGGATCTTATGGGGCGAGTTATTGGAGGACTTGGTGAACCAATAGACGGGAAGGGATTAATAAAAGGGGACGGGTATCGCTCGATTTATAATTCTCCCCCAGATCCCTTAAAACGAGATAGGATAAAAGAACCTTTAATGACCGGAATACGTGTGATGGATGGATTATTTACCTGTGGAAAAGGGCAGAGGTTGGGTATATTTGCAGGTAGTGGGGTGGGAAAAAGTACATTGATGGGAATGATTGCAAGAAATTCTGAGGCGGATGTAAATGTAATTGCCCTCATTGGTGAGAGAGGTAGAGAGGTTCGTGAATTTATTGAAAAATCTCTCGGTCCGGGAGGGTTAAAAAAATCTGTAGTAGTTTCTGTTACTTCCGATAAACCAGCTTTGTTGCGAGTAAAAGGAGCGTATATAGCCTCTACTGTTGCAGAATATTTTAGAGATCACGGAATGCAGGTAATGTTACTGGTGGATTCTGTGACTCGATTTGCCAATGCCCAAAGAGAAGTTGGTTTGGCGATTGGAGAACCTCCAACATCGAAGGGTTATACACCTTCTGTGTTTGCTTTGTTACCGAAACTTTTAGAAAGGTCTGGAAATGGTTCAAAGGGGAGCATTACTGGTTTGTATACTGTGCTGGTGGACGGTGACGACATGAATGAACCTATTGCAGATGCAGTTAGAGGTATTCTCGATGGCCATGTTGTGTTGTCAAGAGCACTAGCCAATCAAAACCATTTTCCTGCAGTTGACATCTTGGAGAGTGTCAGCAGGTGTATGGATGATATCGTTACGTTAGAACATAAGAAAGTAGCACATGAACTGAAAATGGTATATGCCACATATAAAGAATCAGAGGACTTGATTAATATAGGAGCCTATGCAAAGGGAAGTAATTCCAAAATTGACTTCGCTATATCAATGATTGATCGGATAAAGGATTATCTTAAACAAGATATAACGGAAGATAGCAAGTATGACGATACCGTTATAAGGCTAACAAATATGTTTACAAAAATGAAGGGCTAAGAAAGAATCCTAACACCAAATAGAGGAAATACATCAGATTTTATACTATTATGGGATTCCATTTTAAATTTCAAAAATTACTGGAAATTGAGAAATGCCGGGAAGAAGATATTGTAAAAGAATTAAAAATATTACAAAGAAAATTACACGATGAGGAGAAATTGCTAGTATTTTTACAGTCAGTGTTATCATTGCAACAATCGGAGATGGAAAAAGAATTGTATATACAATCAGAGGCAAACGTGTTTGTTTTGTTTGAGGCATATTTTTTTAAACTAAATAGAGATATTACTACACAAGCATCTAAAGTAAAAGAGGCGTACAAAAAAGTGGATCATATACGGGAAACTCTATTAAGAGTATTTAAAAAGAGAAAGGTGCTTGAGAAATTGCGAGAACGTTACGAAAAAGAATATAAAGAGCAGGCATTGCGGATGGAAAACAAAACTTTCGATGAGATTGCAACATCCAGATTCTATTATAAACGTAAGAATGAAAATATCCATTAATCATTCCTGGAGAATGGAATAATGAAGCTTCCAATAAACAAAAAAATGATCATGATGTCCGGGATAGGGATTGTTGTCTTTGGTGTTTCAGTAATGGGTATGTTTTTTATAAAAGGT
>JAUQXU010000408.1 GCA_030837935.1 Candidatus Brocadia sp. | reverse complement strand
AACATACCTTTTCCATGACTTAAAACCAAAAATTAAAAACCTTGACCCAAATACCGTTACAAATCGCATTTTCGGCATCCATTTTCTGTGAGTTTGAAATTCCTATACGTTGAAAAGATAAGAGACTTGAATATATGAGGTTTTATGGTAAACTCTTGGGATGACCTGAAAACAAACTAAAAAATATCAAAGGAGAGGAAGATGAAAAAATTTATTTCTATGATAGGTATCTGTGCTTTTTGCATCCTGGCGTCTTACGGATGTAATCATAAACAGACGGCCTTGTCAGAAAAAGGTGGTATTTGGGCAGTATATGACAGGGAATGCCGGGAATGTCACAAGGCTAGCGGAAAGGGTTCTTTGATCGGTCGATTCATATTCAAAATCCCTAATTTTACCAATACCAAATGGCAAGACAATGTCTCTGATTCGAGATTAATTATATCCGTGGCCAATGGCAAAAGGAAGATGCCTGGCTATAAGGGTAAGCTGAAAGACGAGGAGATTGTTGACCTGGTCAAGGTATGCGTCAGAAGTTTTTACCCCCCACAGGGGCAATAAGGATTTCCTGTTGATTTTGCTGTACTTTAAGATAGAATTTGTACATTGTGATTCAAGATTAAAGTAGGACGCAGATTTTCACAGATAAATTCTGCGTTCATCCGCGTCTAAATGAAATTTGTATGCAATCAAACTATTGGGAGAAACAATGTTACGTGAGATGTGCAAAGCGAAGATTCATGCCGCAACAGTGACGGAGACCAATCTTAATTACAACGGAAGTATCACTATCGATAAAGCCCTTCTCGACGCCGTAGATATCTTGCACTACGAACGGGTACAGGTCCTCAATATTAATAACGGAACGCGGGTAGAGACCTATGTGATTGAGGGTGAGCGTAATTCTGGTGTTATCTGTTTAAATGGAGCTGCTGCACGGTGGGCTCAGCCAGGTGATAAGGTCATCATCATTTCTTATTGCCTCGTTGAAGACAAAGAGGCAAGAAACTGGAAACCTAAGATTATTCTGGTTGATGGGAATAACAAGCTCATCAAGACCCTCCCATTATGAGAAAAATCTTATTCGAAATTCCCCTTCCTTTTTTCCAGAGAAACATACCCATTTATTCATACGGATTCATGCTCATGGTCGCCTTCTTGGTGGCTATTAGTATCGCACGATGGCGGGCAAGGAAGGAAGGTATTGATCCTAACAAAATTACAGACCTGGGAATTTATCTGGTCTGTGCGGGCATTCTGGGGGCAAGGCTTTTCTTTATTATCCAATTCTTCGATGACTACAAAAACAATCTCTTCAGTATTTTTAAAATTTATGAAGGTGGGTTAGTTTACTACGGCGGACTCTTTACCGGTATCATTACCCTGTTTCTTTATGTTAAGAAGCATCATCTGCCCTTCCTAAAGATTATTGATGTCGTTATACCTTCTGCAGCGCTGGGACTTGGTTTCGGCCGTATCGGATGCTTCCTGAACGGTTGCTGTTTCGGAAAGATTGCTCCACATCTGCCCTGGGCAATGCAATTTCCGAGGACACTGGACAAAACGGGTATGGTTGACGGCAGCCCGGCTTTTCTTCATCAATATGAACTCGGGCTAGTTCACCTTTCCGACATGCACACCCTTCCCATACATCCAACCCAATTGTATTCATTTCTTTCTGACGTTGCGCTTTTCTTTATCCTGAGTGCATTCTTTAGGTTTCGCAACAGGAATGGGGAGGTGTTGCTTCTCTTTGGAATAATTTATTCTGTTATAAGATTTTGCATGGAATTACTCCGGGGAGATAACCCATTGCTTTTTAACTTTTTTACCGTAGCTCAAATTATCAGTATCGGTATGTTTATTGTATCAACGAGCCTTTTTACCCTTAGCAGATTTAAAGCCGTAAGAAAGGTGGATTCGGTGTAAAAACCAACGCCTTAATCCACCCTACTCAGAACTGGTAGCTCAATCCAACAAAAAACGTCCGCCCGGGTCTTGGAAAATCTTCCGGTATAGATTCAGGACCCGGATCATTGTAGTCCTTATCAAGAAGATTGAACACCGTCCCCTGCACCTCCATGGTCTTGAAAAATTCTTTAGCGATAACGGAAAGATTAAGCAGTGCATAAGCCGGCAAGTCGTCCCTGGGGTCATCATCTTCCCTGGAACGCGTCCCACTGACGAAGGTGCTCAGGTTGGTATTGATATATTTCGGGTAGTGAACATTTACACCGAAGTTGCCGTAGTGTTTTGCAACAAATGGTAGGTCATTCCCGCGATTACCTTCAGGATTTTGGAAGGTATAATTCATAAAGACGTAATTGTCATTGACAATATTCACCCTCGTATCCATCTCGATGCCCTGAACATGGGCATCTCCAGAATTTTCATACCGTAAAGTCCCCTCGGCAGTCGGCAGGATACGTTGGACAATAAGGTCCTCAATGTCATTATAGAAATAATTAATACCGCTCGTAACATATTTGTTAAACTCATAACTGAGCCCAACCTCGTATGTCCTGATAGTCTCTGGATCCAAATCCTCATTTCCCACGAAAGCCGGGTTATTGATGGTAAACATCTCCGTGAAGTTGGGCGCCCTGAATGCCTCTCCATAAAGGACTTTGAGCGATGCATTCTTCAAGAATGCCCACGTTAAGCCGCCTCGTGGACTGGTAGCGCTGCCGAAATCGTTGTACTCATCATGCCGTACCCCTAAGGTAAGGTTTAAGGTATCGGTAATATCCCACGTATCCTGCAGATAAATCGACCATACCCTCCGCGTGGTTTCTTTTATAAAGGGATATGTATCAGCTTGGTCCCGGAGACTATCCAGGGGATCGAGCGTTGGGGGATCATAGGTAGTGAAAAAGTGTGGATTAGTTTGATTGATCAAACGATATTCGAATCCCAGGGTAATGATATTCCCATCAAATAGTTCGTAATCAAAAGGAATCTCCGTGCCAACAACCTTTTCTCTTATATAAGCGTTACCAATAAGTCCATCGGGGTACGTATTAATTTTATCAATTACACCGTCTCCATCTGTGTCTAAAGGCACATGAGTGTTCTCTGGCAATGCCTCAATGTACGAGTCCCTGTCAAACTGGTCATAATAGAGCCTCGGTCTTATCGTAAATTTCTCATCAAAGGTATTTCTATATCCAGCTTCACCGAACACATAGTTCTGTTCAATGTTCGATTCATCAGCCAGGGCAAATTGAGGACCTATAAAAGGCCCCATATTTTTATTAATGTACAATCCCTCGACGTAGAAACCCTTGTAGACAACTTTCAGGTTCAGGTCGTATTCTTCTCTCCAATCCTCCACCCTTCCCGGGGCTTGTGAGGCTGAAGGAAAACCCAGGGGAGCAAGGGAATTGTCAATCTGTGTTACCAAATCACTCCCGACAATACCATCAAAGCCGTCGGTATGCCTGTAGCGAACCATACCTGAGATATCAACCTTCCCACAAGTCTTCCCAAACACAATGTTTCCTTCTTCGGTATCGAAGCTCCCATAACCACCGCTTACCTTTATGCCGTCAATATCCTTTGCGTCTTTAGTAATAATGTTGATAACCGCTAAAAACGCATTTTCACCGTATACGGCAGAACCAGGTCCCCGGATGATTTCTATTCTCTTTATGTTTTCCACAGGGAAATCGTCAAACAGATGAAAGGCGCTACCAGTGCGGGGGCTATTTACCAGGTGCCCATTGAGCATCACCCTGACTTTCGCCGGGTCTGCAAAACCCCTTACGGAGGGGAATACCTCCCCCAGATCCCCCTTCT
>JAUQXU010000407.1 GCA_030837935.1 Candidatus Brocadia sp. | reverse complement strand
CCTTTCACACAAGAATCCCTTTGTTTTCGCCATATTTTACCCTATCTCTCGGTATTATTCAACGCTCTTCATTACCTATTTCCACCTGCTTTGCCTTATTCCACTTGGCTTTGGGGTGTTTCCGTTCAAACACTAATTACTGCAAAATACCCAGCCAGTCTTTCAAAAGGAACTGAATGCGTCCGATGAGTAACGACAACCTGCCCATGACCGTATAACCGAAGGATGCCCCAAAGGAGATCATGAGGAACCAGATTCCGATCTTTGACACCTTCCCAATCGCACCCTTGTGTTCGACAGAAAAGATAAAGTAGATGAGCACTGAGATAACGCCTAGCATGATCAGTAACGTGTTGATACTGGAGAAGATAGTTTCTCCGCCGGAAAAGACGGGATGCAGGGAGGGTTTTATTTGTTCCAGGATGAATGCTGAGATGACCCGCGGGATGCTTACCCCTGCCCCAAGGCCCACCACAAATGCGAATGTCCAACGGCTTAACCACGACAATTTCCTCGAAAATCTGAGCAGCATAAAGAGACCCAATAAGGAGGGGATGATTAATGCGTACTGAGGGGCTTTTGTTGTTGCCTTTGAAAACATCGGGACGATCAGGGGATCGTAGAGGTCGGGTTTTAAGAAATTAAACCAGGTGATAATAATGGTATAGCCCAGGGAAACACCCACATAAAGATTCTCGGCAATTTTAAAGGCAGGATTGTCCTTATAGAGGAAGCTGTAAATGGCCAGGGTAAGTCCTGCGCCCAGGATTATGCCAAATCCATCGAAGGAGAAAGGGAGTTTCCCTGATGCCATTAAAAAGATGTTGATGCAGACGAACAATCCAATCGTGCCAACTAATATGAAAAAATTAGAATCCTTACGCATGTACGGCCCTTTTGGAGATAAAATAGATAACGTTGCCAAAAATGACAAAGATAATAATAATTACATGTACCACGCTTTGAGGCCTCATTCCGCTTACGGCATTGGCTTTTTTGTTTACCAGCGCCTCATATTCTGCAGCCCCTTTGAGGCCGCCGAGCAGGCCGGTCAGTTGTTTCGACTGGAGAAAGGGATACATATCGGGTCCCATCACTGCGGTGCATCCTGCACCCAGTTCAAATTTATACTTTTCCTTCCCAAATGCTATCCATGTTTCTATCGTAGTCCCTGCAGCAAGATCGAATAAGTAATTTATTTCTCTCAACGAATCAACACCCTGCAAGACAGGCAGTGTCGTTGTATCATTCCCGTAAAAATCCTTGGGAAAGGCTGAATAAAGGTTTTCCCCCATATTGATAATGAGGGATGCCGATCCGGGTTTGTAGCCTAAAAAGGCGTAATCATCGCCGTACTTTTTTTGGTATTGATTTGCCACCGAGGTTATTGCCTGCTCCGCAAGTCCAGGGGCGCCAGGGTAATGTGTCATACCAATAACTTTTAAATCCCTGCTAAAGCAGTGATGGAGAAATGCAACGGCCATGGGCTGTAGTTCTTCCTTAGAGGCAGGATCATAATCAAAGGCAATCATGACATGAGAATCCTTTGGCAGCGACTCTATCTTTTCATAAATCCCCTTAACTTGTTCTGAGGCGGGTATGGGCAGCTCAAATCGCAGGACAAGCGAGGCAATAACCGCTACGGTAATGATTGCAAAAATGATGCGGCGGTCTATCCGTAAAAACCTTTCCACTAATCACCCCCACCCAGATAAGACCGTTCAATACCAAAGATGATTTTGAGAGAGGTCGCAATCGCCCCCAGACTCACACCCAAGAGGATACCTCGTTTGGCCGCAAGGTTAGGAACTGCCATGATCCAATCGGCCACTGCAGGGATATAGTGAGAAATATAATTTCCAATAGGCACCCTTCCAAGCATAACGATAACAGCAGCGATAAGTAATACCGTCGATTCGTTTGTACGGGCACGAAAGGTTCGATAGGCAGCGGAAGCAATAAAAAAGGCCAAAATGGAAAAAATCGTGGCTCCAGCAGGTACTTGTACATAGGAATAAAGCCAATCGAACATCGTGCCTTCCTGCTTGTCATTCCAGAAAAATTTTCCACCATTCAGAAAACCAAAGATCAGGGTAATAATAGCCCCAAAATAGACAAAGACGCTGTATCCCCACCCCTCTACCTTTCTTTTAATCCTCGTCCAGTGGAGATGAAACAAACTATAAGCGCCAATAAATACGGCAAAACCTGCGATGATTCTATCCCACCTGGATACTACCTCCAGCAAGTCCTGTGAAAGTTTATGAGGAACATAGTACTGCATAGCCATGAGCACACCCATGACAAAGGCAATAATCAGCGGAATGGTACGCTTGAGAAAGTTCATAGTAATTATTATTTTTTAAAAAGCCTCAAATAGATGTGTGATAAATGTCAATCCGAAACTGGCCAGTATAGTACCCAATATTAATATAAAAAAGAGGAGCCCCTTCCCCGCATCTTGTGCCCTGAGCGTGCCCATGAGCATGGGTTCCCTTGATAAATATGCGCTGGCCGCATAAAGCTCCTCTCCGATCAGGGTGTAATCACAGGTGGTAATAAAGAAGGGTAACTGGGTATAGGCATCAGTGCCGGCAATCTGGATTGCGCCGGTAGAGGCGCCGGTTTCCGCCAGGATCAATGCCTCTGCATAGAAATATCCTACAAAAAAATTGGCCGCTGGCCTTTCGCGGGTCATAATACCACCTACTGCAGCAACGTAAGGAAACTGTTCTGAGGCCACCAGAAAGACGTTGTCCGGGTTGTAGGCATCAGGGCGACCTGCCTCCAGGTACGATTCCTTCACCACCTCCTGGCTTACGGACATGACAATAGGGTCATTATTAACAACCTTCAGGTTGGCATCATAGTCAGCAATCTTTCGTGCAATCTTGCCCAAAATACTTATTGCTGCAATGGTCGAGATACTTCCCATACTGGTCAGACCATGAACAAACAGGACGGGCTTGCCCATCTCTGTGGCGCGACCCAGGGCATCATCCACGGCATCCAATCCTCCAATCTTTCGTAAAAACATGTTAGGGTTTCGCCGTGCGTGGACAATAAAATAGAGAATAATGGCCGAAAGCATAACCATGATTACAAAATTGTTTATCTTTTTCATGTGTAACCAATTACCATGCGGCCGGGCAGAGGCTATCGTATCTAAGATGATTTTACTATCCCCCGCTACCATTGCTAACTTGAAGTAATAGACCTGTCTCTTGTCAATCGTTTCCCCGTTGAAAACCTTTCTGGGGAATATCTGAACATAGTGATAATTGCCATTTCCTTTTTTATAGCCGTAGATTTCCGGAGCACCCGTTCGATAACTGGTATTCGACTTTATGCGAATCGCCTCCTTTTCAAAGGCGCCATTTTTATCCTTGTCGATGTAAAGTATATAGAAAACGTCTGGGGCATCGCTGGGGGAGGCAGACCAGGTCAGAGATATAGTTTCCCCGGCATCGTTGGGGGTATCAAATGCATTGAATTCAGCGGGGGGAATGATGAAAGCAGGTAATTGCGCAAAGAGAACCGTTGTGATAAAAAAAGGTATGGAAAAGATAGTCGTGATAAAAAATGATTTTTTTAATACATTCATGTTTTGAGAATTTTAAACTAGTAGCGTAATCATCTCGGTTGCGCAAACAGGAAATCTGCAAAAGTCTTACTTATTGATCATAGTTTATTGTGCAAATCGTTTCTGCCACAAGGAAATAAAGTTTTTTATGGCATTCGTGTCTTTGTGGTCTGAGCTATTATAATTTTTGCAATTATAATTTATTGCCTTGAAATTACAAGATATTTTTAAGTATTGATATATTGGTAACATACAAGTACATGGATTTCCCTGTGTCGTACTTATGCCGTACCTGTTTTAGATACCACTGGAATAGTAGCTTTTTCGCTTGCCTCTAAGACATGGCTTGTTAACATCTCAATCGCATTCCTTTTACTGTCTAAGCCTTTGTGTGAATACTTCTGCAACATGCCCAGGTTTGAATGACCTGTCATCCCCTGTACCACCACAGCACCAACACCAAGCTTACTTTGCAGTAAACTCGAACAGGTGTGTCTCAGATTATGGAAGGTAAAATTATTAATGCCTAACCCTTTAAACAAATGACTGAAATGTTCACTGTGCCGTATAACAAGGGCATTCGTTATTTCTCCGGATTCAAATATCTTGTCCCCTGGATTAAGTACTTTATACCTGAATAACTCCTCTTCTAAATAGCTTGAAAATGGTATAGTAACAAATTCCCCTGTTTTGCCCTAGCGTGAGTTTATTACAAAAAAGGGCTAGGGGGAGGGGTCGTAAGCCGCAACCTGCGACAGCGCAATGGGAAGAGTTTGCATGCCTACCAGCAAAAGGGGTTGGTGGAGTTGGGCAAAAACGATGAGCGTTGAATATTTACTCAGACATAGTTTGAGTAAAATAGACAGCCAGCATTTTTGGGATTTGATGGATGCACTTCCCGTAGAAGCCATTGCAAAAATAGAGCGTGAATTAGTTGAAAAAACATTTAAAGAATCTTATTGATTGGTCGTTGCAAGAGGTATCTGAAGGTAAGTTTCACTTGGAATTTTCCATCAATCAGAAAAAGCTCGAAGAAATCGAAGGGGAACTGGGATTAAGGATTCTCATGACAGACCGTCACGATTGGGACACTGGTGACATTATAAAAGCCTACTATGGCCAGTCGAAGATTGAACACGCCTTTAGAAATCTCAAGAACCCCTATCACCTTGCTTTAAAACCTCAGTTTCATTGGACGGCTCAGAAAATCAAGGTGCATTTCTTTATTTGTGTCCTCGGATATCTCTTGGCTGCCATTGTATGGCATCAGGCAAAAGCACATGCACAATTCAAAGGAACTTTAGATACCCTGTTAGACACCCTGAATAATGTAAGACTTGCCACAATGCCGGAAAAAACAAAAACCAGAGGAAGGGTCAAGGCGAGATATAACTTGGAAGAAATGTCTGATGAAGAAGCCCTGATAATGAATGCGTTGGAAATTAAGGATTTCCACTATAATCGCCCGAAATTTCAGGGTGTTAGTTGTATACAACTAACACCCTGCCTAACTCATTGATTATATTGGCTTTATAATGCTTTTGGCCTTCGTTTGTAATAAACTCACGCTAGCCCTTAAATATTTATTAAAAACAAAGAACTAACAGCAAGCATCAGCAGTAACTGTAAGCCGTCCGCCGGATTCCATTGTTAGCCGTTATTCTTTCCCCATCTATTGCGTTGGTATTTTTTAGGGACGGGTTTTGACTTTCACCGTATCGATTCCTTCGAATCTTGAGCCGTCTTCTAACGCACCTGTAACAGTGAGTTCTTGCTTTTCTTTTTCATCTTTTTTCTGACCTCTGTAAAAGTTTATTGTGGAATCTAAATCTAAGTCTTGTCTGTTAAATGTTGCGATAAACCGATCATTGCTTACTTTTCCCTTAATGGCTTTTGCCCCTTCGCATTCAACGGTATCAGTTACTATATCGTTAACATCATAGGGGGAAGGAAGTTTAATAAATGCCTTAAACTTGCCTTCACTATTGAGGTTGATGGTTTTTGGTTTTATCTTAACGTCAGCTTTTATAACGCTAGGCGTGGGTATTGGTGTTGCCACAGGTGTTATCGTTGGGTTAGGCGTTGGAGTTTCAACACAGTATCCTCTTGTAACAATTATCAACGATAGAATTGTTACAAAAGAAAACCATCCTATTAAAGTAAAATGTTTTTTCATCGTCTTCCTCCCATGTAAAAACTTTGTTTAACTTAAAATAAGAACTTATGAAAAATATTGTTTAAGACAACATTGCCAATCTTCTTAAATAATCGGTACATTCCTAAAAAAGTTTAAGTAAAACCCTAAACGACCGGCTTAGCTGGTGGTTTAAGGTACATAACCCTGTTCTAATAAACCCATTACCTGTTCAGCCACCCAAGGATATCTTTTCCCTGGTTTATCCAATGCCAGGTCAATGGCTTTTACCCTTAGCAGATCGGTTGACCTTTGTAGTCTTGACAGGATTCCCCTATGGAAGGAGCGGTGCTCCTACTCTCACGATCATACCCATACCATCTTATGTCGTACCTAAATACAAAAAGTGATAAGAAGAGACAAGCGTTAAATTCCCTTGAATGACTTGAAAATGCTGAGAATGTAAGAGAATATCAAAAGACGTAAAAGCACAACAAAAAGCCATAGAATTTATTGCCTTGAAATTACCATTAGGAAAGTAATATTGATACGAGTGTAAAAAGTTCCATCGCTTTATCATGCGGATTTTGCAAATCGTAAAAGGGTTTTTCTAAAAATGGGCATAGATAGTATCTTTTTTAGAGAGCAATAGTTGCAAGTTCGTATTTCTGTTTCCCATGCCTTCTTGCTCAGCTATTCGAATATTAAACTATTTATGGAAAGTTCCTAACAATTATTGACACGGAGTGCGGCTATAGTATAGTATAGCAAAGCAAAGCAAATAGACTATCTTACGAAAGAGAGTAAATACGTATCACAAAAGAAGTTTTAAATTGTTGTAAAATAAAGGTGTCTTACTAGGGGAGAGAATATGCACTATCTGCCACTTCTTATGATATCCACAAGTACCTCCATATTTTTGTTTGTCTTGCTCTTCTTTTTTATCTGTGCATGTTCCTTTGTGTTTTTCAAATATGGACGCCTCTATATTAAGGCCATTACATCAGATGCCCATATATCCCTCCTGGAAATGATCAACATGACCCTTCGGAACGTTGACGTACGATCTATTGTGGAGTACCGTGTTATGGCAAAAAAGGCCGGAATCGACATCCCTTCAAAGTCTCTGGAGGCTCACTCCCTGGCCGGAGGAAATGTTCAGGGGGTTGTTCGTGCCCTTATCGCTGCACGGAAAGCAAATATTGCGCTTGGCTTTGACCACTCCTGTGCCATAGATCTCGCGGGAAGAGATGTGTTTGATGCCG
>JAUQXU010000406.1 GCA_030837935.1 Candidatus Brocadia sp. | reverse complement strand
CGAATTTTGGAGACATCGATGTGCCAGACCTTACCAACTGGCCCAATCAGGGGGTAGGAAGGATTAATCCCGATGGCAGTTCCGGGGCATGCACCGCATGTCATCCGCGGCATAGTTTTTCCATAGAGATAGCCAGAAAACCGTATACGTGTTCTCAATGCCATCTCGAACCGGACACCCCTGCATTTGAAGTTTACGAAGAAAGCAAGCATGGGAATATTTTTAATTCAAAGCAGCATGAATGGAACTGGAACAATGTTCCCTGGAGAATTGGCAAAGATTTTCAAGCCCCTACCTGTGCCACCTGTCATAATAGCCTCATTACCACTTCTGAAGGCAGGGTTGTTGCACCAAGAACCCACGATTTCGGCTCAAGAATGTGGGTCAGGTTATTTGGACTTCCTTACTCCCATCCACAACCAAAGAGTGGCCAGACCTATGTAATTAAAAACAAGGATGGGTTGCCTCTTCCAACGACATTTACCGGAGAATTAGCTTCCGAATTTCTCATCAGTAAAGAGGAACAACTACGGCGTCAAAATGAAATGAAAACGATATGCCGGTGCTGCCATAATACCGACTGGATCAACCAGCACTTTGCCAAACTGGACATTACCATTGCTGAAACAGATAAGGCGGTCTTAGCGGCTACGCAATTGCTTCAAAAGGCTTGGATCGCAGGATTAGCAAACCCTTCGAATCCTTTTGATGAAATGATTGAACACGATTGGATAAAGCAGTGGCTTTACTATGCCAACTCGGTGCGATTTGGTTCGGCTATGGGAGGGCCTGACTATGCAACCTTTAAAAATGGTTGGCTGGAGTTGACAGCGAACTTGTGTAAGATGCGGGATTATATCGAAAATCAAAAGTGAGTATTGCTTAATAATTTATTTGAAATAAATTCGTTGACAATTTCGATAGAAAAGGTTACAAGTATGTTTTACGTATACTAAAAGTTTCTATTGCCTGAAGAATTTAGGCACTATTTTTAAGGTTTTGAAAGGAGGGTAAGAAAGTATGTTGGGCAAGAAAATTTTTGGAATAGTTGCATCTGTAATTATGGCTGTTAGCGTAATAAACTGGATCGGTAATCTGGCTTATGCCGAAGAAGTACACAAACATAGTGAAAAAGCATTGGCCCCCACACATCGAACGACAGAGGAGTTCGTTTGTCCTTCTTGTAAAGAAGTACGTGTGAGCCCTGAAAAAGGGAAGACACTTGCAGCAATGTCTATGGTCTGCCCGGATTGTAAACACGAGATAGGAGAACTTGGTGTTCATTATTGTGACAAGTGCGGGAAAGATGTCCTTGTATGTGTGATGTGCCAAAAGGCCTCAGCCGAGCTTAAAGCTGAAACCATGGAAGGAAAGTGTCCCAAATGCAAAGAGGTGCGTGTAAGGCCTGTCAAGGGAAAGACGTTGGCAAAGTGGGAAATGAAGTGTCCGGATTGTAAACATAAGATGCAGGAGTGGCTCATTCAGCACTGTGACAAATGTGATGTGGACTACCTTGCTTGTCCTATTTGTAAAAAGGAACAGGAGAAGGTTAAAAAGTAGGTTCGATATTGATATAAAGGCAATTTTCTTAGATGGAAGTTTTCTCTTGTAATAGGATTGAATGAAAGGCTTACGCAATCAAAGATCGTGCGTAAGCCTTTCGTTTTCAGTGCTATTTACCCCTGCACGGGAATTTCTCCTGCCTGAAATACATGGCTTTTACAGGAAACTTGTTTTGGGAATCATCTTTAGAATCTTTTAATGTGAAGAACCCCCACCATGCGGTGGGTACATGTTTTTGCCCGCCTCATATTTTTTGAACTGGTTGAATTCTTCTTCTGCCTCGGCGCTCATTCCTTTTAACAAATAAACAACACCGAGATAATTATGCGCCGTTCCCAGCTTGGGATCTAACTCCAAGGCTTTTTTGTGGGCATCTATGGCCGCGTCTAATTTTTTCTGTTTGCAATACGTGAGCCCAAGTTCGTTATAGGCCGTAGCAAGATTAGGATTCAACGATAAGGCTTTTGTCTGCATCCTGACCGCATCTTCAAATTGCTCGTTCATACGATAGACAACCCCCAGGCTATAATAGATCATTGGGTCATCTGGCTTCACTTCCAATTCTTTCCGATATATCTCGCCTG
>JAUQXU010000405.1 GCA_030837935.1 Candidatus Brocadia sp. | reverse complement strand
TGCATATTGTGCGTAACAATTACAATCGTATAGTATTTTTTCAAATCTTCAACAAGCTCTTCAATTCTGGCAGTAGCCGTTGGATCTAATGCGGAACACGGCTCATCCATTAAGAGCACCTCGGGATCGACCGCCAGCGCCCGCGCGATGCACAACCGTTGCTGCTGCCCGCCAGAAAGTCCCATGGCGCTCTGATCCAACCGGTCCTTTGCTTCATTCCAAAGGGCGGATTTCGTCAAACTATATTCCACAATTTCATCTAATCGCTTCCTGTTTTTAATTCCGGATAGTCGGGGACCGAAAGCCACATTATCGTAAATGGTTTTGGGAAATGGATTGGGTCGTTGAAATACCATGCCGACACGTCGTCTGAGATCGACCAGATCGACATCACGATCATATACGTTCTTGTTGTCCAATAATACCTTTCCCTCAACTTGCACTTCATTGATGATTTCTGAGATGCGATTGATCGATTTGATCAGGGTCGATTTTCCACAGCCTGATGGACCTATAATAGCCGTGACATTGCATTCAAAAAAGTCCATCGAAACATCGTCTATGACCTTATGGTCCCCATAATAAAAGGTCAGCCCCTCTAGCTTTATCTTTGCCTTTTGTTGCTCTTTTGCGTTGTGTTCAACTTGCATGAGAAAATGATCTCTCTGGTTTTATTCTCTCTAAAGCATTGAGTATTGTCAAAATCAAAGATTACGAATGGTTTTATTGCATAAAATTTAATCTTATACCTTGTAATTGTTAAGAAATTATTAAGATTGTGTTAAGATTGTGTTAAGACTTTAAATAAGATCACATCAGAAGACTTAGCACCGATCACAACGTTATCTCCTACCATTAAGTTCAAGCGGTGTACTTCTTCCGTATCTATAAGGGTCTTAAAATACTGGTCCTCATGCAAGACCGTAACGGCAGCCATGATAGGGTCTGATTCTATGTCAACTATCTTCCCTGCGATCTGGATGCGGGTGCTTAGCCTCTTTCCCATGAATATCTCTTCCGGTGTCCCCTGTTTAACTACCCTGCCGGAATCCAGCACGACTACATAGTCAGCCAGTTTGTACACCTCTGTCACATCGTGAGTCACATAGAGCGTTGTTATATGAAACTGTTTTATGATCCGCTTTAAATCCTCCTGCAATTGTCTGCGTGTTTCCCAATCCAATGCCGAAAGCGGTTCATCCAGGAGAAGGAGATCTGGTTTTGTGGCCAAAGCACGGATCAGGGCAACCCTTTGTTTTTGCCCCCCGGATAGTTGGGCAGGATAATAACGTTCGTAACCAGATAAGCCTGCTAACAACAGCAGGTTCTTTACTTCCCCCAATCTCTCTTTTTCTTTTATTCCGTACGCTACATTCTTTTCCACGGTTAGATGCGGGAATAAGGCAAAGTCCTGAAATACAAACCCTGCGGAACGTTGCTGAGGCATGAGATTAATTCCCTTTGTCTCATCATACCATACCTCTTCTCCCTTATGGATCATTCCGCCATCGGCCATTTCCAGACCAGAGATCAGGCGCAATATGCTCGATTTCCCCACCCCCGAAGGCCCGAATAGTGCCGTTACCTTTCCGGAGGGAATTTGAAAAGCTACGTCTAACTTGAACTTATCCCAAGTTTTTTTAAGACAAATATTCATCACCTTAGATCGTCCGCATAAATCTTCTGTTTATAAAATAGACCACGGCGAGTATCAGAAACGAAAATAGTAATAGAATCGCGGCATACATGTTAGCAGTCCCGTAGTTTAGTGATTGTACCTCATCGTAGATGGCTACTGAGGCGACCTTCGTAATTCCCGGGATATTCCCACCGATCATAAGCACAACTCCGAATTCACCCAGAGTATGAGCAAATGAAAGGACGCAGCCGGTAATAATGCCCTGCCGGGAGAGAGGCAGGATAACACGAAAGAAGGTATAGAGATGAGAACGGCCTAATGACCATGAGGCCTCAAGCAATTTCCTGTCAACCCAGGCGAAAGAGGTCTGGAAGGGTTGTACGGCAAAGGGCAGGCTGTACAGGAACGAACCTAAAACAAGCCCCTGGAAGGAAAAGGCCAGGGTCTTATTAAAGACACTTTCGTACCACCGCCCAATGAAGCTGTTACCACCAATAGCCAGGAGGAGATAAAAACCCAGGACAGTTGGCGGAAGGACAAGGGGCAATGCCACCACAGACTCAACTAAGAACTTCCAGCGAAACCTTGAAAAGGTAAGCCAGTAGGCGAAAGGGATACCTATGATAAACAACAAAACCATCGTAACGAAGGAAAGTTTTAAGGTTAAGAAGAGAGGTGCTGTAAAGTTCATCATAATTAAATCTTATACGCCAGACACAGACGAACACGTTTGTCGTTCGATTGAACGCTCACGAAGAAGTCCATGCCGCCCTGTAATGTTGAGATTCCATACACTAAATCAGGTTTGGTTTACAATGCAAAGCCAAACAACGTTTTTTCTTATAATACCTTTTTGATTCTGACTTTTCCACTGCTATGGCAAAATGAAGCCATACGCTGAAAGTATTTTTCTCCCCTTTTCCCCTTGTACAAACTGCAAAAAAGTCTTTACGCCTGATTTATCTTTACCCCTTTGCAATACCGTATAAACCTGCTCCAGCTTGCTGTACGATTCATCGGGAATAATCCAATAAATTCCGTCATCCACCATCTTGGGTGAAATCGCCAGAGACAGGGCTATAATTCCTGCATCAGCCGCGCCCGTTTGAACAAACTGCGCCGCCTGTGAAATGTTTTCACCAAAGGCCAGTTTGTCTTGAACCTTATCCCACAAATGATAATATCGAAGCGCCTCCTCCGCTGCACGACCATAGGGGGCGTGCTTTGGGTTTGCAATGGCCAGCTTTTTTACTTCAGACTCCAAAACAATAC
>JAUQXU010000035.1 GCA_030837935.1 Candidatus Brocadia sp. | reverse complement strand
CCTGTTCCACATACGATGAGCACGACTCCTGTGTTTCCTGTGACAATCCATTCGTCGTTGACGAGTTTAACGTCTTCTATGTGTATTCCTTCTGCTGGTTTTTTCTTGAAGTGAATGATGGAGTCCTTTGATTTGATCTTGAATGTTTCTTTATCTTTGAAGGGGAATGGTGGTACGACGAGTCGTACGCCTATTTGAAATCCTTTTTTGGTTTTGAATTCTTTGAGTCTTCCTGTCGCAATGCCATGGAGGAATTCTCCGATGGGTGTGAGCATTCCTTCTTGTTGTATACTGATGGTGGGGTAGCCAAAGCGCGAGGTCCACTCAAGTGGGTAGATGCCGTTGTTATTCACGATGCAGTTGATGTCGATATAGCCAACGTACTGTTCTTCTGCAAGTTTTTGTTCGAACTTTTTGAGCGTCGCATTGAAGATTTTGTTCGGTCCTGACCAGAACATCGAAGTTCCCATTTCTCCTGTTGATGGTCCGAGGTTTCCCGGGAAGAGTTTTTTGTGTTCGAAGTTGACGTTGATGGGGTAGGCGAATTCTTTTCCGTTGAAGAATGCTCCGACTGCGATTTCTACTCCCGTGATGCGTTTTTGGAGTTGGAAGACCGGTATTTTTTTCGCAAGTGCTTTTTTGTAATCTTCGAGCACTTGTATGACGTCTTTTCCGTCTTCTTCTTCTCCGACAAAGAGGAGTCCTTTCGTGTTTTGTGATTCTCCGCTTGGTTTGATGACGTAGCGTCCGGGGTTTTGGTGGACGTAGGTCACGGCATCTTCAAAGTTTGTGAACTCTTTGTAGAGGACGATGGGTATGCCGTACTTTTTGAGTTCTTCTTGTCCGAAGGTGCGATCGTCTTCGAGCTTATCCGTGTATGGTGTTCCTCCGACCACATTTTTTCCTTGTTGTCGTAATCGTTGTGCTTTTGCTCCTTGTCCGAGCACGTCGTCGAAGACGATCACGTCTGCCCAGGCGACTTCAGCCTCCCAATTGTCTACTTTTTGTATAAATCCGTCGCCGACTTCTTTGTCCTCTTCGCTTTCAGTGTAAAACTTAACGTTGTGTCCTTCCCTGGCGACGTGCCAAGCGATGTCAGCAATCAAAGCGTCGATGGTGACGAAGAGAAAATTCTTCGGAGTTATTGTTTTCTGCTCGTTCAATGGTACCTCACGAGATAATTAGGAAGATGATATGAAATTGCTTTTTCTTTTGTAGATAAATAATAAAATAAAAATGAAGAAAATTGCAAGGTATTTAATTCTTTTCAGCTAAATTGAATACCAGGAAAGAGTGAAAAAGCACGGTCTCTTCCTCGGATAGGATTATGTTGTCCCTTGTCCTCATACGGTACTATGAACCCTTCTGACTCCCGATATAATCATATAGAGGAGGGAAAGGGGTCACCATAATCTCCCCTCTATCAAGAGGGGCCGGGCGGAAGAATGGAGTCGCGTCTTGATTTGTGATTATTATTGTCCTTACTTGTAGTTTTTCAAAAAACCTGTTCATGTCAAATATCCCACCCTATCCCATTGTTCTGATGCTCCTTCGACAAATATTCGACTGCACAGAACAAAGGGTGCAGAACAACAACATAATATCAATTCCGATTGGGTTTCGGCGTATTTTCATTTGAGGGTGGCAAAATGGGAAAAAGAATAGACGGCTGGTCTCCGGTTAAGGTTCGGAGAAACGCTACAATCTTATCGGTTTCATCATCAGTAAGTGCAACTCCCAGCTGATATTCTGCCATGGTATTTACCGCCTCACGCAGACTCCAGACGCTAGCATCGTGGAAATAGGGTGCCGTCAGCTCAATATTTCTTAGCAGTGGCACTTTGAAAACATATTTATCTTTTTCATCCTTTGTTACGTTGTATCTGCCAAGGGTCTGGGTGTCCTTGTCGTACGGTTTTGCAACTCCAAATTTGTGAAAAGAATTTCCGCCTACACCAAAACCGTTATGGCAGGTTATACACACTTTAGCCTTGAAGAGATCATATCCTTGCCATTCCGATTCGGAAATTTTGTCATCATAGCCGTTTAACCACGCATCAAATCTGGAGTTTGGTGTAGTTAACGTCTCTTCAAATGCCGCAATAGCGTCAGCGACGTTATCAATGGTAATTTTCTCATCTTTATACACTTCTTTAAACCAGCGCACATATGCCGGTATCGATTGCAATACACCCACGGCAAGCCCGTGGTTTGATGCCATTTCCATAGGATTGGCTATGGGGCCTTTTGCCTGTTCTTTCAGGTCCTTTGCCCGGCCATCCCAGAATTGCGCCAGATTGAATTTTGCGTTCAGGACGGTGGGTGAGTTTATCGGGCCAAGCATCCATTTATGTCCGATTGAGGTGGGCAAATTATCCACACCGCCCGTTGAGAGGTTATGGCAGGAATTGCATGTGATCCAGCCGGATTTGGACAATCTGGGTTCAAAAAATAATTTCTTTCCTAATTCTATCTTTGCGGTGTCGTAATCAAAGCTGATGGGGATTGGCCGGATAGGTTCCTTTGAACGTTCTGATACAGCGCCACCCTGCATCCTTCCGCCTCTGCCATAACCTATTTGCCGCTGCGATTCATCGGCAATCGTAGCCGTTGGTATCACGCCATTGACAAAGACAAAGACCGATAAGCAGGTCATCGCAGCAAGTTTAATAATCTTCATGGATTCTCCTTTTTTTGTAAATAATGAGCGTGTGTGCTCCTTTATTTCCGCTTTTCAAATAACCGTGCCACTCCTCATAACGTACTGCCTATAAACAATAAAATATATTGCGTCAAAATTGTCAAGGGCATTTATGCGTATTGTCCTCTGCGCTGCTTAATCTGGACATTTGCCCGATAGTTGACAGCTTGCCGCTCACCTCTGACCTCTGGCAACTGAAACCAGACAACAATGTTTCTCATACCAGAGAGAAACGTGCCACAGAATCGCTCCTCAATCATGGGAGTTGTGATAGATCGTGTTTTCCGAATGTGCAATGATATATCGTAGAGTGCCGGGGCAAGAAAATAATCATTCGCAAATAGGGTTTTTTCTAAAACGAATTTTCTCTTGGAATATCCGTTCTCGTCTATATCTTGAAAAAATGCAAAATGTTTATACTTGGATTTTTTCTTTCTGATTTGTATAATTAAGTACCTAATCAGGTACTGAAAGGAGTCCAAATATGAATACTATTGCAGCGCAGGATATTAAAAGACGGGGAATCAGCGCAGTTGACGAAGCCTTAAAAAAGGGGCCAGTCCATGTGGTTAAAAACAATCAGCCCAGGTATGTTGTGCTTTCCGAGAAACGCTATCGGGAATTGATTGAAGCGGAAGATGAGGCACATATTGCCCGCGTGCGTGCGTCGCTTGAGGATGTAAAGGCAGGCAGGGTAAAACGGGGCACTGCCGAAGATCTGATCAGGGAACTGGGGCTCGAAGATTGAGCATGTACCGGTTAGTATGGACTGCTCACTTCACGCGCTCAGCGGAAAAGTTCAAAAAGCGCCATCCTGAACTGAGAACAAAACTTGCCGGTGTCCTGCGCGATCTCGAAAAAGACCCTTTTCAACCCCACCTGAAATACCACCGTCTTGGCGGGAAGCTCGAAGGCATACAGGCAGTAAGCATAACTGACAAATATAGAATATCTTTGACGATTGTCATTGCCGAAAAAGAGATAACCCTTCTTGATATCGGTACGCATGATGAAATATACAGAAGAAAATAACAAGGATGGACGCAGGGTCGTCACGGGCAAGAAAAAACGACGAAGTGGCGGATGGGATGCGCTCGTTAAGAGCCTGAACAAATTCTCGGACAACTTTATGTCAACAGGGCGGTCGCAGAAGCAAATAAAAAGAAAAGGCAATTGCAAGACCAATATTAATAAAAGGTAAATTCGGTTGCCTTTGACAACAGCTTTTAATCTCCCCTCTAAAAAGAGGTTATGGCATTATGTACACACCCCTTATATGTTATGGTGTCTAGAGGGGAATCACAAAAGATTGAATCCTATACATTTAATTAAGCTGGTTTTTCGGGTGGCATGGACAAACTTGTTTGTCCGTGCTTAATTTGATGTTTAGGAATTTCAAAGCTGCGGTTGT